>JAFNWZ010000092.1 GCA_017379255.1 Akkermansia sp.
CATGAAAGTGACCATGGAGATGCTGGGCTGGGGCCCGGATTATGCAGAGGCTCTGGCGGCGCTGGGGCATCCTGAGTGGTATCCTGCCCGCATTATCCGCGAGACGAAGATTAATTTCACCGTCATTGCCAAGGGCAAGGGCGACCACGAGGTGGTGCTCTGCGGCAAGGTGTGGCACGATGCGGTTTCCGATGCGGATTTGCCGACGGTGGGTGACTGGGTGGCCGTAGACCCGGGGCAGGGCAAGGACCTGCCGGTCATCCGCGCCATGCTGCCGCGCCGTAACCGTTTTTCGCGCAAGGCGCCGGGGCGCAGCTGCGCGGAGCAGGTCATTGGCGCCAATGTGGACATGGTGGTGGTGATTACCGATGCCGAGAGCGACTACAACCCGCGCCGCATTGAACGCTATCTGACACTCATCCGCAAGTGCGGGGCAGAGCCGGTGGTGCTGGTGAACAAGGCCGATACCGCGCCGGAGGCCGACATGCAGCGCGCGGTGGAGGAAATCCGCTCGCTGGGTTGCAGCGAGGTGTACCCCATCGTGGCGCGCTGGCGCAAGGGCTACCCGCAGTATCTCCGCCGCGTGCCCAAGGGTCGCACCATCACCGTCGTTGGCTCCTCCGGTGTGGGCAAGAGCACCTTTGTGAACAGCCTGCTGGGCGATGAATGGCTGGAAACCGGTCATGTGAATGAGGTGACGGGCAAGGGCCGCCACACGACCGTGGCCCGCGAGTTGGTGATTCTGGCCGGTGGCGGGGTGCTGATTGATAACCCCGGCATGCGCGAGATTCACATGTGGACGGATGCCGCCACGCTCCGCGCCCAGTTTGCCGATCTGACCGAGCTGGAGAGCCAGTGCCGCTTTGCGGACTGCTCCCACCGCAAGGATGCCGGCTGCGCTATCCGCGCGGCTCTGGAGAATGGCACTCTTACCCAGGAGCGCTACGAGCATTTCCTGAATCTGGATGCCGAAATTGCTGAGCTGGAACGCCGCAATGAAAAGCGCCAGATGACCCTGGAGCGCGTGAGCCGCCGCGAGAAACGCCACGTGCTGCGCAACCGCGAGGACCGCGAGGACCACCGCCGCAATTTGAATCCCCACCGCAGGCAATACTACTCGGAGTGATTAGGGATTAGTGATTAAGATTCAGCTGGACTGCTGGCGCACGGTTTCGCGTGCGTTTTTGGCGGCAATGAGCCATTGGCGCACACCTTCCTTATCCTGTGATTCGAGCAGGTCGATGAGGTGGTGCAGGTCATTGACGCAATCGTGCAGGGCAGCGCGCACGGCCACATCGTTTTCCCAGAGGATGTCTGCCCACATGTTGGCGCCGCCGGAGCAGACGCGCGTGGTGTCCCGGAAGCCGCTGGCGGCCAGGCGCTGCAGGTCTTCCATGGGTTCCTGCCCCAGGGTGGCGCCGCGGGCGCAGAGGGCGGCCAGGATGTGCGGGCAGTGGGAAATGCGGGCCACGGTGCGGTCATGGTTCACCGGATCCATTACATAGGTGCTGGTGCCCAGTGCCTCCCAGAAAGCGGCAAGTTGTTGCACTTTTGCTTCCGGCGCGCCGTGCGGGTTGGTGAGGGCTACGGTTGCACCCTTGATGAGGTCGGCGTAGGCGTTTTCGATGCCCTGGGTTTCGGCTCCCGCCATGGGGTGCGAGCCGATGAAGCAACGCCCGCGGCTGGTGAGCATGGCTCCGGTGGTGCGGTGTACATAGGCTTTCACGGAGCCGATGTCGGTGATGATGGCTTCCTTGGAAACGGCAGAAAGGATGTAGCGGGAAAGTTTATAAATAGTAAATGGTTCAGCCATAATTTTCCTCCTGGTTATAGAAGAACGCCTCTGGTAACTATTCCTGGAAAAGGCGTCCCTGAAAGGTATCCCGGTCTTTGAGTAGTTTATTTATTGTGTTGAGTACCCTTTTTTTGTCTGTACTCCATTTAGGAGCAATAAGAAGATTTCTTGGACCGTCGCCAGTAAGTCTGTGAATAACCATATCTGGTGGCAACAATTCCAAACAGTCCACTACAAATGAGCAGTATTCCTCCAGTGTAAAAATGTTA
>JAFNWZ010000093.1 GCA_017379255.1 Akkermansia sp.
GTGGGCAATGTGGTGGTAGGCATCCTCGGCATCCTTGGAGACATAGAGCAGCTTCATATCCTCCGGCGAGATGAGGCCGGCGGCAAGGAGCTCTTTTTCGATGAAGAGAATCCAGCGGTGCCAGTAGGATTCACCGGGCGGGTCCATGAGCACGACGGGGAAGATGGTGCATTTGCCGGTCTGTATGAGGGTGATGGCCTCGAAAATCTCATCCATGGTGCCGAAGCCGCCGGGGAAGGCCACGAGGGCATCGCTCTGCTTCAGGAAATTGAGCTTGCGGGTGAAGAAGTAGTAGAAGTTCATCATCTTCTCACTGCCGGCCATGATGGGGTTGGGGTGCTGCTCATAGGGCAGCGTGATATTGAGCCCGAAGGAATTTTCTTCAGTTGCGCCCTCATTACAGGCCTGCATGAGCCCGGGGCCGCCGCCGGTGATGACCATGTAGCCCTGGCTGGAGACGAGGTCTGCAAAGGCACGGGCCTGGATGTAGCTGGGGTCGGTCTCCTTGATGCGGGCCGAGCCGAAACAGGCAATCTTACGGCGGTTCTCATAGGGGAGGAACATCTTGTCTGCGCGGAACATTTCCTCCATGGCGCGGTTCATGATTTCAAGGTCGTGCTCCCCCAGACCACTGGAGGCAGCGTTCATGATGGTGGCAAGCATCTGCAGCACGGTATCGGGCGAATGCTCGCCGCAGAAGCGGCGGGAAAGGTCATACAAATTCGCATCGAGCACAGGGTTACCAGTGCTCACCGGAATGGAGAAAGAGGCATGCGTTTCTGCCCGGCTGTTGATATCGCGCGCAGCAAGGAATTCAGGTTTTTTCATACTCTATACTATGCACCCGGCGGCACAGATTGTCAATTTCAAAACGAGCAAATTCCCACATGTGCCACATGTGTCCCAACGTTTCATTAGGGCTGCTTTCAAATTCTTGTAGCACAGCTAATTGACAATACGCTGCTAAATTGTTTAGCGGCGAGCGTCCTATCACGGCGTAGCTTTAGCGAAGGCGGAAGCGAGCGGAATTCATAGCCCACGGTAGTGGGCGACAGATGTTAGGCAGGTGCAAGCGTGCGTTAGCACGCGCAGCGCCTGCTACCTCAAAAAAAATAACAGGAACCCGTGGAACGGGTGACAGAATGCGACGCTTTTTGTTGGTGCTACGCATTATGCCGCCCACTCGCCATGCTCGGGGCTCCGATATTATTTTCGATTTACCCGGGGTTCCGCCGCTAACGCGGCTCCACCCCGCGCTACTTTATACCGCCCTGACGGGCTAAAAATCCGCGCACTCCGCGCGCCAGAATAGACCGATAAATTACAATCTACGAAACTTTGGGACACATGTGCACATGTGCATACATGTCCCAAAGATAGGGGGCATGAGGATTTACGATTTTGGATTTACGATTTGAAAGTTGATGACTTACGCCGATAGAGCCGCGAATGAATGGTGACATATAGTCATCGTATTCTGCCTTCCTTTCAGCGCAGGGGCATCACGAGACCAGCCTCGGCAGTAAGCGTACAACCATCTGAAACCCGGCGTCAGCCGCTGATTTTTAATTTGTAGATCAATAAAATAGTAAGTCCATGTATGGCAAATTCCAGGACTGCTTTCCATTTTGATGGGTAGAAAACAGGCAGCGCCTCCCATCATCTCTGCACAGCGGGAGTGAGGAAACGGTACAGGCGGTCCAACTCTGCAAACACAGCCTGCGATGTTTCCACCTGCAGTTTACGATTCTTTGAATCATACTCCACGCCGCCCAGGTCCGGCAGTTCAACACCATGTTCCGCCAGCTGCCCAGTGATCAGATTTTTCCATGTATCATCGTTGACCGGAGCCGCCTTGCGCTGGTTTTTCTTTTTGCGTTCAATGCCCTTTTTCTGCTCTTCTCTGGTAGAGAGGCGAGCCTTGCGCGACAATACCTCCGCCGTGCGTTCATCTACCCAGTAATAACGGGTTTCCAGCTCACGCGGCACAATTGTCACCTTGCGGCCTTTGACGCGGTAATGGCCGCCGCACGCATCACACACTTTGACCAGAGCATCTCGCAGCGTGGAGCAGGAAAAATCCAGTTCATCGGCAATGGTGACAGATGCCGGGTTCTGGAGTTCGGTTTCTATACGCAATCCTTTTCCCTTTCTGGCCAATCTGGCATGCAGGGCAAAGTATTTCAACACGATTTCCAGATTACACGAGGAATCAAACACAACAGGAACGACAAAGATTTCATTCATCTGCGCATCAGCCATAAAGCGCGGCTGCTTTGCCACCTCATTCTTATAATAGGCCCAATAATGTTTCCTGACCCAATCGGCATACATGCTCACAAGAGCCGCCTTGGCTCTTGAACACCCCTGTTTTGAGCCGGACATCCGGATTTTACCCTTTGCGTCTGTAGATATTTTGACGCGTCCTGTTGAAAACTTCTTTGCAGCGTGGGGTTTGAGTTTTAATTTTTTCTCACCTGAGTATGATTCATCAAAATAGTTGCTGACCATCTCCTGCGGAAAAACCGCCGTCTCTTCTGATGGTTCAGCATCAAACGGGAACACATGAATCTTACCCTCCTTCACGCAATA
>JAFNWZ010000094.1 GCA_017379255.1 Akkermansia sp.
CGGAGATTGGTTCATTTTTTTAGCACCGTCAGTTTAGTAGCTGGCACCCCAGAACTCAATCTCCATTTTTGTTTTCTTTTTTCTTCTTAGTTTTGCTTCTCTTCCCCCGGCTTTCTTTAGAACGCTTTTTGGACAGCTATGCAGGGTATCAGCATCTGCCTTGCTTTTGATATTGCCTTGTAAGTTGTAAGTATGCTAAAATCCGGGTGCATGTTTTCGCGTACTCTCACCATTCCCCAGGCGCTGCGCCATTATGCGGATACCCGCGTAAAGGCGGGCAAGTCTGTTGCATGGGAGCTGGAACAGGCGCGCTATAATTTCGGCACAGATAGAGAGTACCACGCGGAGGATGCCATCCGCATCGCCACGCAGCGCATCAGCCTGCTGGAATTCCTGCTCGCTCACGCTGCCTCCCTGCCTACCGATGCCGCATCTATCGAGGTGCTTCGTGCCGATGCGTTGGCAATGCGCGCGCACATCGCCAACGCACGCCATCTTATCGCAAATCCCTGGGCGTAATCCGTTCATTTTTTTCGGGGCGCGGGACTTTAGTCCCGCTTTTTTGTCTCATCCACGGCCGCGCAGCGGCAGGTAAATTCCACTTCGTAATTCGTAAATTACCTTGTCAGGAACGCCTCGGCCTTGGCCTACGTTTCCGCGCTCGCATCGCGCCGCACCAGCACACTGCGTTGCCGCTCCGGCCTCAAGCCGGCCGAGCCGTAAGGGATGCACTACGACAAATTCGGCAGGCAAAGCCTGCCGAATTCAATACATTCAACATTAGAAATTCTACATTCAAAAGGAAAACTCAACCTTCTACATTCCTCTTCTTATAGGTGGTCAGCTTGGTTTTCTTTCTGGGGGCAAAGTGTTCGGGGTGGGCAGCTGCCCAGGCTTCGTACAAATCCGGGCGGTTTGTTTTGGTGCGTTCGATGGATTTTTCAAGCTTCCATTCCTCGATGGCCTTGTGATTGCCGGAAAGGAAGACCGGGGGAACTTCCATGCCGCGGAACACGTTGGGCTTGGTGTAGGCCGGGGCTTCCAGCAGTCCATTGGAGAAGGATTCCTCTACGCTGCTGCGGTCATCGCCCAGGGCACCGGGCAGCAGGCGTGCAATGGCATCGATGACCACCACGGCGGCAATGGCGCCGTTGGTGAGGATGTAGTCGCCGATGGAAATTTCCATGTCTACCAGCGTATCAATCACGCGCTGGTCCACGCCTTCGTAATGCCCGCAGAGGAAGATGTAATGCGCATCGCCGCCTTCCATGCAGGGGGCTGCCAGTTCCTCTGCCACCGGCTGGCGGAAGACACGCCCCTGCGGGGTCATGAGGATGACGCGGGTGTTCTCCTGGCGCAGTTCCTCAATGGCCTCGAAGATGGGCTCACACTTCATGAGCATGCCCTGGCCGCCGCCGCAGAGGTAGTCATCGGTGCGGCGGTATTTATCGTGCGTCCAGTCGCGCAGCTGGTGGGCGCGCACTTCGATGAGCCCGGCCTCTGCCGCCCGCCCCATGATGCTCTGGGAAAGCGGCACAGAGATGAGCTCCGGGAAGAGCGTGAGAACGTCTATTTTTAACATGGTTAAAAGTACGAATTACGAAGTACGAATTACGAAGTATGAAGTTCCGCTCGCTGACGCTCGCATGATTTTACTTCGTACTTCGCACTTCGTACCTTGTACTTAAGCATTGGCGTTATGGCGCAGCATGGCTTCCACATAGCCGTCGATGTTGCCGTCCATCACGTCCTGTATGTTGCCGCATTCGAAGCCGGTACGCAGGTTTGACCATCTGGTAGGGCTGGAATACGTAGGAGCGGATCTGGTTGCCCCAGGCAATGTCACCCTTTTCGGAGTACTGGCGGTCGGCCTCAGCGCGCTTGCGGTCTTCCTCCAGCTGGATGAGGCGGGCTTTGAGCATGCGCATGGCTTCTTCGCGGTTGCGCAGCTGGGAGCGCTGGGTCTGGCAGGCCACGATGATGCCGGTGGGCAGGTGGGTCAGACGCACGGCGGTTTCCACCTTGTTCACGTTCTGGCCGCCCTTGCCGCCGGAGCGGTAGGTGTCCATCTTCACGTCTGCTTCCTTCACCTCGATTTCGATGTCGTCGGAGATGTCCGGGGTGGCATCCAGCGAGCAGAAGGAGGTGTGGCGCTTGCCGGCGGAGTCAAAGGGGCTCATGCGCACCAGACGGTGAATGCCGCGCTCGTTCTTGAGGTAGCCGTAGGCGTATTCGCCGTCAATCTTGATGGTGACGGAACGGATACCGGCTTCATCGCCATCGGTGCTTTCCATGATTTCGGTGTTGAAGCCGTGGCGTTCGCAGTAGCGCAGGTACATGCGCAGCAGCATGCTGGCCCAGTCGCAGGCTTCGGTGCCGCCAGCACCGGCGTGGATGGTCACATAGCAGCCGGCGTTGTCATGAGGGCCGTTCAGCAGAGTGAGCAGCTCAAATTCTTCCAGACGCTTGAACCAGGCATCGTATTCACTCTTGGCTTCCGGCGCCATATCGCTGTCTTCAGCAGCCATTTCCACGGCTACCTCCACATCCTCCAGCCCGCTTTCCAGGGAGCGGAACTGCTCCAGACGGCGCTTGAGGGGGTTCACCTCATTCATGAGGGCGCGGGCGGCTTCAGGGTTATCCCAGAAATCCGGGGCGCTCATGCGCTCATCCAGTTCTGCTACTTTAGATTCAAGGCTTCCGAGGTCAAAGATAGCTCCCGAGCTCGGAAAGACGGGAGCGCATGGCTTCCGTGTCGAGCGCCGAGAGATCGATATTGGCGGTCTGGTTATCCATAACGCGCGGGAGTATACAGGCTTTGGCCTTTCCTGTCAATCTAAATAACACAGCCTGCAAAGGCTGTGTTATTTCATCCTGCCCGAAGGGCAGGATTTCATACTCCGGCGCAGCCGGGGTAATTCATCCCGCTGCGTAGCGGCGGGATTTCATACTCGCAAAGCGAGTATTTCATTGAGCCCCTGCGCCAGCAAGGGGCGACTACTTCCGATGCTGCGTGGCGGGAAGGATACCGCGTGAGGTGGAGAGTCGGTCGCTGTTGCTCCCTCAATGAAATCCTTTGCTGGCGCAAAGGATGAAATCCCCATGAGGGGATGAAATACGGCGTGCGCCGTATGAAATACACCGCAGGAGCGGTGTACGGAATACCCGCCTTGCGGCGGGTATGATGGAGCGCCAGCAGGGGGCGACTACTTCCGATGATGCGTGGCGGGAAGGATACCGCGCGAGGTGGAGAGTCGGTCGCTGATGCTCCCTCAATGAAATCCTTTGCTGGCGCAAAGGATGAAATCCCCATGAGGGGATGAAATACGGCGTGCGCCGTATGAAATACACCGCAGGAGCGGTGTACGGAATACCCACCTTGCGGCGGGTATGATGGAGCGCCAGCAGGGGGGCGACTATTCCCGATGCTGCGTGGCGGGAAGGATACCGCGCGAGGTGGAGAGTCGGTCGCTGTTGCTCCCTCAATGAAATCCTTTGCTGTCGCAAAGGATGAAATCCCCATGTTGGGGGTGAAATACGGCGTGCACCGTATGAAATACACCGCAGGAGCGGTGTACGAATTCCCTTACACGCCGGTTCTTCCCGCCAGTGCGCGCATTACGGTGATGGCATCGGCGTGGCCGAGGCCGGCGCCGGCGGGCATGCCCTGGGCCAGGCGGGTGCAGCGGCAGGGGAGTTTGCCGAGTTGCTCTGCCAGGTAGAGGGCGGTGGCTTCGCCTTCCACATCGCTGCCTACGGCCAGGATGACTTCGCAGCCCGGGTGGGCCTGCACGCGCTGGAGGAGTTTTTCAATGGCCAGGTCTTCGGGCATGATGCCATCGAGCGGGGAAATCTTGCCGCCCAGGCAGTGGTAGAGTCCGCGGTATGTGCCACAGCGCTCGATGGGGAGCACATCGGTGGGCTGTTCCACCACGCAGAGCAGGGAGGAATCGCGGGTGGGGTCATCGCAGGCGGTGCAGCGGCAGCCTTTTTCTGCAAAGAAGCCGCATTCCGGGCAGTTGCCCACGGTTTCGGCCGCTGTGGTGAGGGTGCCGGCCAGCTGGCGGGCTTCATTGCGCCCTTGCTGCAGGAACCAGAGGGCAAGCCGCTCTGCTCCTCGCGTGCCCACACCGGGCATGCGTTTGAGGGCGGCTATCATGTCGAGCACGGGGCGGGGGTAGTCCTGGGCTTTCATGCGCGGCGGTGGAAGAGATGCAGGATTTCAGACCCCAGCCAGCAGGCCAGGGCGCAGATGACCGGGGCGTTCATGTTCAGCACACCGCCCCAGAGCACGCAGAGAATCCCCGGCAGGGCCAGGGCGACGACCGACAGGATGCCTACTTGCAGCCGGCCTGCAAAGCGGCGCTCCCGCAGCAGCACCAGCGCCAGATACAGCGTGATGGCCAGGCAGAGTGCAAAGGTGCCCGCCGGACCAAGGAGGCTGATTTGAGCTTCCTCTGCCCCCAGGTAGAACGGGCTGCCGCACAGGAAGCGGATCTGCTCCCACTCCAGGTATTCCAGCGTACCGGCGGCGGTGAGGCTGACGATGAGCACCAGCACGGCAAAGCTCAATCCTGCCCAGCGGAGCAGCAGGCGGTCGGTGCGGTTCATGCTCTGCGGGGTGCGCAGTCGGTTCAGAAGTCTGGCCAGGCGTTCTTTCATGCGGGTGAACAGGCACGGCGGCTGTGGATGCCCACTGCCGCCGTGTAAATGTATTATGACTTAAGCATCAATTTAGTCCACATAGCGCTTCACGATGAGGGAAGCGTTGTGGCCGCCGAAGCCGAAGGAGTTGCTCAGGGCTACATCCACGGTCATGCTGCGGCCCACGTTCGGGCACACATCCAGGTCGCACTCGGGGTCCTGGTTGAACACGTTGATGGTGGGCGGCACAAAGTTGTCCTGGATGGCCTTGACGCAGGCCAGCAGTTCGATGGCACCGGCAGCACCCAGCAGGTGGCCGGTCATGGACTTGGTGGAGCTCACGACGAGGCCGTTGGTGGCGTAGTCTCCGAAGGAGGCCTTGATGGCCTTGGTTTCGCAGATATCGCCCAGCGGGGTGGAGGTGCCGTGCGTGTTGATGTACTGCACATCAGTGGGCTTCAGGCCGGCGTGTTGCAGGGCCATGTTCATGCAGCGGGCGGCGCCGTCGCCATCCGGCATGGGGGAGGTGAGGTGGTAGGCATCGGCACTCAGGCCATAGCCGACGAGTTCTGCCAGAATCTTGGCGCCGCGGGCCTGGGCGTGCTCCAGCGTTTCCAGAATGATGATACCGGCGCCTTCGGCCATCACGAAACCGTCGCGGTCCACATCATACGGGCGGGAGGCGGTGGCGGGGTCGTCATTGCGGGTGGAAAGGGCCTTCATGTTGGCGAAACCGGCAATGCCTACGGGCAGCACAGCGGCTTCTGCGCCGCCGCAGATCATCACGTCGGCATCGCCGAACTTCATGATGCGCCAGGCCTCACCGATGCAGTGGTTGGCGGTGGCGCAGGCGGTGGAGATGCTCATGTTGGGGCCGCCGAAGCCGTATTCGATGCTTACCATGCCGGAGGCCATGTTGGTAATCATGTACGGAATGCAGAACGGGCTGACGCGGCGGGGGCCGGACTGGATGAGGGCGGCACAGCCGTCGCCGTGGATGCCCAGACCACCGATACCGGAGCCAATCATTACGCCTACGCGGGTCTTGTCCACGCTTTCCGGGTCGAGCCCGGCATTTTCCAGAGCCTCAGCCACAGCGCCCATGGTGAGCTGCTCGAAGCGGTCGCAGCGGCGCACAGACTTCGGGTCCTTCTTGAAGAAGGGAGCGGGGTCGTAGCCGCGCACCTCACCGGCAATGTGGACATTCAGCGCGCTGTCATCAATGCTTTCAATCTTGCCGATGCCGGAGCGCCCGTTTTTCATGCCCTCCCAAGTCTCCTCAACACTGTTGCCGAGGGGAGTGAGAGCACCCATACCTGTAATAACGATGCGACGATTTGTCATAATGCTTGAGTACACGTTACCGCATAGGTTGAGTTAAGTCAAGCATAAAAGATTAGGCTAAGGGGCGAATTTTGTTATCGTTGCAATGATATTGACTTCTGCACGGGCGCTTTATATAATCCAGGATAACAAACAGCGTCTATGAGTGAATGGGTGTGGTCAGGCCTGGATTTCCATGAATGGGTGACACTGCTGACAGCGGTGGGCATTTTTGCCTTGCTGCTCATTACCCGCCTGCAGGCCGAGCTGGTGTTCCTGGGCGGCATGGCGGTGCTGCTGGTTACGGGCACGCTGGATGCGCGCGAGGCGCTGGCCGGGTTCAGCTCCAGTTCAGTGATTGTCGTGGCGCTGCTTTTTGTGGTGGTGGCGGGTATGGTGCATACCGGGGT
Source organism: Akkermansia sp. (assembly GCA_017379255.1). Taxonomy (GTDB): domain Bacteria; phylum Verrucomicrobiota; class Verrucomicrobiia; order Verrucomicrobiales; family Akkermansiaceae; genus Akkermansia. The sequence continues at coordinate 6,378 of JAFNWZ010000094.1, forward strand.
GCTGCACTGGGTGGAAAAGCATCTGCTGGGGCGGCCGGAGAAGTACCGCCAGGCGCTGCTGCGGCTCATGCTGCCGGTGGCTGGTCTGGCTTCGATTCTGGGCAACACGACGGTGACCACCCTGTTCATCCATGTGGTGAAGCTGTGGTCGCGCCGCCTGCGTATTGCCCCCAGCCGCCTGCTCATTCCGCTGAGTTATGCTGCCGGGCTGGGGGGTGTGTGCACGCTGATCGGCAGCGCGCCCAACCTCATCATTTCCGGCCTGTATACGCAGGAAACCGGGGTGGCGCTGCATATCTTCACCCCCACCCTGGCGGGCTTGTTCTGTCTGCTGGTGGGGCTGGTGAGCATGCAGCTGCTGCAACGCTGGCTGCCGGAGCGCAAGCCCTCGCGCCGGGTGTTCGGCCCCGGGGCGGGTATGCAGTACCGCCACAAGGCCTATGTGCAGTTCGGCAGCCGCCTCATCGGCCGGCGGCTGGCAGATACCGGGCTGGAAGCCCTGCTGAATATCCGCCTGATGGGGGTGGTGCGCCGGGGGGAGCAGTTGCTGGCAGAGCCGGGGCAGGTGCAATTGCGCGCGGGCGATGCGCTGTTATTGGAGAGCGACAGCTCCACCCCGCCTGAGCTGGGCCCGGATGTGCACTATGTGACCAGGCGCAGCAAATCTTCCGTAGGCTGGCGCACGGCGGCCTCGGGCTTCATCATGCTGGGAATGATGGCCCTCACGACGCTGGGGGTGCTTACCCTGCTGCAGGCGGCCTTCCTGGCTGCTGCGGCCACGCTGCTCTGCCGCTGCTGCAGCGTGAAACAGGCGCACGAGAGCATCAACTGGAATGTGCTCATGGTCTTTGCCGGTTCCATCTGCCTGGGCACGGCTATGGATAAGACCGGGGTGGCAGCGGATGTGGCGGGGCTGCTGCTGGGGCTTTGCGGCACAGAGCCGCTGGTGATGCTGGCGGCGGTGTGCGCTGTGGCGCTGTTCATCACCGAATTCATCGGCAATGCGGCTGCTGCGGCCATCTTCTTCCCCATCGCCTACCGCAGCGCGCTGGCTGTGGGGGCAGACCCGCTGAGCTTCTGTGTGGCGCTCATGATTGCGGTTTCCTGCTGCTTTGCCACGCCCATAGGCTCGCCGCGCCACATGCTTATCTATGGCCCCGGCGGTTACCACTTTGCGGATTTCCTGAAGGTGGGCCTGCCCATGGATATCATCATCCTGGCGGCAGATATCTTCATTGTTTCCCTCCTTTTCCCGCTGGTATGAAAAAGGGTGAATATTTTGCCACATAGTGTGTGACTTTTGTTTCACAGAAGGACGGTTGCGTGTGGTGGTGCGCTGTGGTTAACTGATTTCAGTTAACTGCACACTATGCACAAACGCGATTCCATTTTCTACACAATCTGTAAAGCCGGGGCATTCGTGTCACTGCTGTTGGTGGTGGGCATTTTTGCCCAGCTGCTGATTCACTCAGCAGATGCCTGGAAGCACTTCGGGATTTCCTTTCTGTGGGGGAGGGACTGGGACCCTGCCATGGATATTTATGGAGCTCTGCCATCCATCCTGGGTACCCTGTTTACCACAGGCTTGTCACTGGCTCTGGCCCTACCTCTTGCCTTTGCCGTGGCATTGCTGATTACAGAATCGCCGGAGTGGCTGAAAGGTCCGCTGAGCCAGTGTGTGGATCTGCTGGCGGCCATACCTTCGGTGATTTACGGCATGTGGGGCTTGTTTGTACTGGTGCCGCTGATGCAGGAGCACGTGCAGCCCTTTCTGGCTGATACCCTGGGTATCACCTGCCTGCCCGGGGGTGTCTGGCTGCTGGGTGAGGAGGGTAGCGGCAGCGGATTCGGCTTCATGACCGCCGGGGTTATCCTGGCGCTTATGATTCTGCCTTACATGAGCGCGGTGATGCGTGATGTATTCCGCATGACTCCGCCTGTACTCCGTGAATCCGCCTACGGGCTGGGCTGCACCCGTCTGGAAACCACGCGCGATATCGTGCTGCGCTACGGTATCCGGGGCATTATCGGAGGTATCTTCATCGGCATGGGGCGAGCACTGGGTGAAACCATGGCGGTATTGTTTGTGATAGGTAACATGATGGAATGCCCCGCGGGGCTGTTCTCCTGTGGGTCAACAATTGCCACCACCCTTGCCAACAATTTTGCAGAGGCCACAGGGCTGCAGCAGAGTGCGCTCTTTGCGCTGGGGCTTGTGCTGCTGCTCATGAGTTTCAGCATTCAGCTCTTAACCCGGTACTACCTGGCTCTCACCAGCGCCAGAAGAGGCGAAAACGCTTAAACCACTATTCATGATATGACTCCAAGACCTGTATTCTTCCGTAAATTATCGAATCATCTGCTTAATCTCCTGGCGCTGGGCTCTATCTGCGTGGCACTGGGTGGCATGGGGTGGATTCTCTGCACCGTGATTCAGAAGGGGGCACCAGTACTCAGCTGGGAGTTCCTGACGGCGTCCTCAAAACCCTATGGTGAACCCGGGGCAGGTGTGGGTAATGCCCTGCTCGGCACTCTGCTGATGACTCTGGGTGCCACGCTGCTGGCCGTGCCGCCGGCTCTGGCCGGTGGTATTTACCTGGCTGAGTTCGGCAAAAACAGCCGGCTGGCCGATTTACTACGCTTCTGCGCGAATGTGCTCATGGGGCTGCCATCCATTCTGGTAGGTTTGTTCGTATATGCCATGCTGGTGGTGACCACGGGGCATTTTTCGGGCATGGCGGGCACGGTGGCTCTGGCAATCATTATGTTCCCCGTTATCATGCGCACTACCGAGGATATGCTGCTCATGGTGCCGGATACGCTCAGGGAATCGGCTCTGGCGCTGGGCATGTCGCGTATGCGCGCCACGCTGTGCATTGTGGGCCGCAGTGCCCGCAATGGTCTGGCTACGGGTATTCTGCTTTCGCTGGCCCGGGTCAGCGGCGAAACGGCTCCGCTGATGTTCACCGCGCTGTTTGCCGATACCTGGCCTGGCGGTTTCTTTACAGAACCCACTGCCAGTGCGCCTGTGCTCATTACGGAATACACCACCAATTCCCCCTTTGAAAGCATGCATGCCATGGGCTGGGGGACTGCCCTTATCATGGCGGCTTTTATCCTGGTTATCAATATTGCAACCCGTTGTATCTTACATGAAAACAAACATTAAAATATCCACCCGTAACCTGAACTTCCATTACGGTAAGAACCAGGCGTTGTTTGACAACAGCCTCGATATCCACGCAAATAAGATTACGGCCGTCATCGGCCCCAGCGGCTGTGGCAAATCCACTCACCTGCGAATCTATAACCGCATCTTTGAACTTTATCGCAACCAGAAAGCTACCGGTGAGGTGCTGCTGGATGGAAAGAATATTTGTCGATGTTCTTCAAAGCTAAACCAGTGCCGCGAGCTACAGCGTGCAATGGGTCTTCGGCCACAATGAATGGAATGTTCATTTTTTCTGAGAAACGTTGGCTCAAACCACGAAGCAACGCACCACCACC
>JAFNWZ010000095.1 GCA_017379255.1 Akkermansia sp.
GTGAAATTAACTGTTGTTAACTGTATCGGCGTAGCACATTCTTTCTCTCTTTAGTGTTGAATTATTTCTTGAACGATAAAAGATCGAACTTCCACTTGAGACCCCCGGCCCTGCCGTCTGCAGAACCGGGGATACTGAAATCTGCTGCTTTAGTGCAGGAAGTGGCGGGCACCGGTGAATACCATGGCGATACCAGCGGCATCAGCTGCGGCAATCACCTCTTCATCGCGAATGGAGCCACCGGGCTGGATGCAGGCGGTAGCGCCGGCATCGATAGCGGTCTGCAGACCGTCTGCAAAGGGGAACAGACCGTCGGAAGCAATCACGCTGCCCTTGAGGTCAAGCCCGGCCTGACCGGCCTTCCACACGGCAATCTTGGCGGAGTCCACGCGGCTCATCTGACCGGCGCCGATACCCAGGGTACCATTCTTGTTAGTGAACACGATGGCATTGGAGTGCACCTGCTTGCAGACGCGCCAGGCAAAGCGCATAGCCTCCAGCTCCTCAGCCGTGGGAACGCGCTTGGTCACCACCTTGGCTTCCAGGTTATCGAGGCCCATCACTTCGTCATCGCGCTTCACGGTCATGAGGCCACCGGGAGCAGTGCGCACCATGGGCACCTTGCAGAACTCGCGCCAGGCATCCATATTGATGCGCATGATGCGGCAGTTCTTCTTCTTGGTGAGGATGGCGCGGGCCTCGGGCTCATAGTCCGGAGCGATGATAACATCGGTAAAGATAGCACCCACGATGCGGGCCAGAGCCTCTGTCATCGGGCGGTTCATCACAATAACACCGCCGAAGGGAGCCTGTGTATCGGTCTGGTAGGCACGCTTCCAGGCTTCCACAAGGTCTTCATCATCCTGGCCCACACCGCAGGGATTGGTGTGCTTCAGGATGGCCACCGTGGGGCGGCGGAAGTTCATGATGAGGGAAGCAGCTGCATCCAGGTCAAGAATATTGGTGTAGGAGAGTTCCTTACCCTGCAGCTGGGTGAAGATGGAGTCAAAGTTACCATACATCACGCTGGGCTGGTGGGGGTTATCACCGTAGCGAAGCGTCTGGTTGAAAGGCAGAGACACCGTAAAGTTGTTCTTGGTGCTATCCTCGGCGCGGTGGCCCAGGTAGTTGGAGATGGCGGTATCATAGGCGGAAGTGCGCATGAACACCTTCACCGCCAGCTTCTCACGGGTCTTGAGCGTGGTGTTGCCCTGGTGGTTCTCCATTTCCTCAAGCACAGTATCGTAGTCGGCGGGGTCGGAAACCACCGTCACGGAAGCGTAGTTCTTGGCAGCAGAGCGCAGCATGGAGGGGCCGCCGATGTCAATCTTCTCGATCGCCTCGGCCAGGGTCACACCCTCCTTGGCGATTGTTTCCTCGAAGGGGTACAGGTTCACGCACACCAGATCAATGGTGGGGATGTTGTTATCCTTGGCCTGCTGCTGATGCTCCTCCAGATCGCGGCGCTGGAGCAGACCGCCGTGCACCTTGGGATGCAACGTCTTCACACGGCCGTCAAACAACTCAGGAGCCCCCGTGTAGTCGGAAATCTCGGTTACAGGCAAGCCCAGTTCCATAAGGTAGCGGCAGGTGCCGCCGGTGGAAATAAGCTGAACATTCTGGGCCACCAGGCCCTTGGCAAACTTATCAAGCCCGGTCTTGTCCGATACGGAAAGCAGGGCGCGCTGAATTCGTGTGGTTTCCATGATAGATTCTGGTTGCTCCGCGAAAGCGGCGGCGTAAGGTACTATGTTCCGGTACAAAATGCAAGCCCAAAATCACAAAGGAAATCATTTTTAACTCATGAGCTCCTCATCGCCAACAGGCCGCTCTCAAATTCCTGCAGCATAGCCAGTTGGCAACACGCCACCGAATTGTTACCCGGCATTCAGAGCGAAGCACTTCACCCCTGCCCGTTCTTTACAAAGGGAACAGAAACCTCCGCTTCGGCAAATCACAATCAAGCGAAAATCTTTTGAGGCACACTCGCAGTTCCGCCCCTCAAAAGCCACTCAAAACAAAAAAGGCTTGATTTCATCAAAAATTGAGCTATCATCCTTTCCGGGTGCTTTTCAAGCTAACGTGTTGTTTATTATTAATTGAGAGAAAAACATAGGGTGTTGGCATAATGCCAACGGCAACACGGAAAAGCACCCACTTTCTGTTTTTACATATCTGGCAGGAAAATGAGCATTATCACTCTCATAGCACTGTTCACACGCACAACGAGTCCCAAATTCACTAATAATAATCTGGAGACCCCCTAACAAATCAGACCAGCTCCACAAAACGCCTCACAGAACGAACAAAACGTTACCCTTGACGTATTAAAAGGAAAGTCCGAACGATGCATGGCACGTGAAGCAGCCTTTTATCAAACCAGCCGCTTGAAGAGAAAAAAATCGAGACTTTCGCATTTGTCTTGGAGAGCCAACTAGTATGCAGCTATATGAAGAGATATCCTATATATAAAAAATACCTCACAGGCTGGGTAACCCTTGCTTTAGTCGTAATACCTATGATTCTAGGAATTACGTGGATGCACCATAAATATCCCAATGAGATTGAAATATTAGGTTTCCTTATTTCTGCTTCCTTGATTGTAGTTGTCTTAGTATATCGCTCTTTCTTTAGATTAAAATGTCCGCGTTGCAGCCACTATTCAATGCAATTATTCCATGTAGAAGATGAGGAAAGTACAGGGATTTCTATATCCACCTCATATGTATATCAAACATGTTATGTGTCGTGTAAAAACTGTGGAAAAGTTATGGAGACCGACCTTGGTTTCAAACACAATATTTTTTTCAAAGGCATCCCCGTACAATTAAAGGACTCCCCCCTCGATTACAAGTAAGAATGCAGACATATCGCCTATGCGCCCTTTCAGAAACAAAAAGCCCACGCGAACTTTAATTTCCGCGTGAGCTTGTGTTTTTATGAGAACTTAATTAGATTGGTTTAATGCTGGAACCTTCTCCTTTAATTCCTCCAGCCACATAGACAGTTGGATTTAACTGCCATGCGGTAGAATAAGTAATATCTGCCCAATCATTCTTCGACTTTGCAGGAATGCTTATACCAACTTCGATTCCGATTCCGCTTAATGTAAGTTAAGCCATCCCGGAAATCTTGGATTCGGTATAGTAGAAGCATTGATCTACATGACCGACACTTAAATTCGGGCCTACGTTTAAAAATGTGCCTGAATAACAAAAAAATATATATTAGCCATTGTTCCGATATAGCTCACATGCATTCTTTGTTAAATCCCAGCCGTAGGTGTACCATGTACCATCTTTCTGGATGGCTAGCGGGCGGGTAGCGATGGGTTGGGTGGGATCCCAGGTAATGAACCAGAGTGCCGGATGGCTGCTGCGAGTGAGGTCGAGCGTGGCGATTTGTAGGTAGCCACGGTAGATGTAACGCTGGTGAAGAGTTACTGTACCGTTTACTGTCACCTTTTTATACGCTCGGCGGCCCATGCTGTCGTAGGAGCATTCCACCACGGTGTTGCTTTCCGTATTGGAAAAGCTCACGGGGCGGTTTTCTGCATTATAGATGACTTCCCAGATACCCGTTTCTGTTTTGATGCGGGTTTGGTTGCCGTCGGCATCGAACTGCGGGGTGAAATCCCCCACTGCGGTGTACTGGTTGAGCGCATTGGCGGTGTAAGTGGTGGATTCGCCCCCCTCCGTTGCAGTAATGCGGTTACCGATATTGTCGTAATTGTACTGATAATCCTCACCGCTTACCTGTGCAGCCGTCAGTTCGGAGCGGGTGTTATGAGTGAAGCCATCATCTACTACCGTTCCCTGGCGGGCGGTGTTACGCGCGGTAGGCCGACCGAGGGTGTCGTACATGTACTCGCGTTGCGCTACGAGTGTTGTGCCACGGTGGTATGCCATGCCCGTAAGCAGGTCGCGGTGTTCCTCATAGCTCTGAGTCAAAGTCATATCGTTGGGCTTGGTGAGCCTGTGCAGCAGGTTGCTACCGTTCAGGTATTCATAACCGAACAGCTTTTCTGCACCGCCGTGTACAAATCCTGCACTGTTGATGCGACCGTCCGTGCCGTAGCCGGTCGTAACGGCGTGCTGCGTCGTACCGTTCTTGCTGTAGACGAAACCGGTGGAGCGTCCCATCGTGTCCAGCGTTTCGGTGATGAGGTGGGTATCGCCATCCATCGAAAGGCTGTCGCTCACTCGTTCGCCATATGTGTTATAGCTGAATGTACGCGTGCCGCTGTCATCCACAACTCGGGTAGCTTGCCCCAGATGACTGTAGCTGAACTGCCGTGGCGTTGTTTCATCGCTATACGTAGTTCCTATATGCAGACCTCGAAGTTGCTCGTAGCTGTGTGTCTTCACATTACCGCGGGCATCCGTCTCGGTAGCGAGGCGGTTGTAGGCATCGTATGTCTTCAGCACCGAAGTATTATCCGCGTAGTTCTTAGACATTTCAAGGCCTGTTGTGGCATGGAAAGCCCAAGTGGTTTCATCATAGTCGCTGCACTCGCTCGGGTCGGTGGTGATTACCTCCCCATCGGCGCGGAAAGTGCGTAGGGATGTCATGTTGTCCATGTCATCGTACTCGCGTTAATGGAATGTGGTCACATGGTGATATGAAAATTCAAATTCTACAAATATTGGGCTTGGCCCGAAAATCATTAAGTATTATATTGACATACGCTTCCTTTTTGTATATTTTCTGAGTGCGCTCATGGCGTGGGAAGGCAACGCCTATAGCGCGTGAGCGTATTACACTAACATAAATCACATGATATGAATGACTACATTATTCAAGCTCTAATCTCACTTCCTATTGGAGGCATAGCGGCATGGATCGGACAAATCTGGGCTACAAACATAGCAGCTAAGAAAGCATCTGAACAGCAGAAGGAAATAGAACAGATGAAAAACCAATTGCTAGCACGCCAGAATGTCTTTCGCATGCAATTTGAAAAGGAATTCCATATTTATGAGAGTTTATGTTCCAGGATTTCTGCGATACGCAACTCTCTAGCAGAAATACGATATAGAGATGAAGAGCGTATTTTAAATGAACAGCAAACTCGAATTCTGAAGCAAATTAATGATTACAAGGACTATGTCCACGAGCACGAGGCATTCATGAGCCAGACCGTCTACGATCATGCTGAGAAATTAGTTTCTATGTTTATGAAACTTGGTAGCCGACAGGAAGTTTCTTTCTATCAGAACTTAGATATGGAAACCAAGCTTTTTTTTAGTACCGTACGGTCACATATTCGTTCGCTCAATGCGATTGCATGAACTGGGTTTGGCCCCGTAAATTGAGCTTATCCCCTGAAATCAAGGCACAAAAAAAAGGAGCGGTCGTTACCGATTTGGTAACGACCGCTTTTTAGTAGCCTTTTTGTGACTGTGAATTTTAGCAACTCCGACACGTTGCATATAAACGACTTATGAAAATTGATGCTGTTTTCTAAAAATCACCCCGAAATTTGGCTCGACTCATAACAGTTGCAGGAAGTTTTGGAAAAGACTTGTTATAGAGGCTTTACAAAACACGTTAACATTACATACCAGCATGCTCATTGAGGTGATTTATGACGTGATTTAGGGATAAACATGTTGCATTCTGGTGAGCTGCCGCCTCGGGTAGATGTACTCGAATGCGGCTACAAGAGGGAAGATGGGATTTACCCCACCCTCACCCACATCAGCTGGAAAGCCACCGGCTACCAAATCGGTGGTAACAACTTCTTCGGGCTACCTACCAAGCGCCGGGGTGAATAAAACTCCCCTTTCAGCTGGTTCTACATCGGCTTTTTCTCGTTGCTACATTAGCACTTTCTTTCGCATGAATTGAGGCTTAACGGATTTTTTAGAATTCGGGTCGACTTATAACGGATTGCAGAAAGTTTCAGAAAATACTTATTTTCAGAGTTTTATAAAACGCGTTAACATTGGGTCGTAGAGAGATTCCGGTCAATACATCTGGCTGAAGTAGGAATACCTTCCTTTATCCAAATCAGCCCAATTGGGGGCAACAACTTCTTTGTACGCCCAGTCAAACGTCGGAGTGAATAAGCATTCTATTCTCGGTCAAGCGAAGCGATTACGTAATTGAACGGTAAAATTAGTATGACAATCTATTTAGATACATCTGATATATAGAAACGAATGAAACATTACCTCCTTCACCTTCCTTCAATGTTGAAAAATTTACTGAAGGAAATCTGAATTCAGAATGGTGCGAATTAGGTGTCTCTAGCGATATATGTCGATTACCTCCATATAAAAGAGCATCTGACGTATCGAGGTATCCATCGCTAAAACCTGTAATACTAAACTCTGTTTCTTTTCCGTTTAAACATACAGCACAACACGCAAACTGCTTATCGTAGCACAATAATTCCAGTGATATAATTTTAGGAACTACACAAAACTTATACCATTTTAGTCTACCAACTGTTAACACCGTTGAAACACCATGGATAACAATCAGCGCAATGTATATTGCTATAATAAGGCTAGTCGCTAATATTTTTTTGTTTATCTCTTTTTTCACCATGTGTACATATTTCTACGGTCTCCATATTTTAGACATGCAAAAAAACAATTTCGTTCAATTTTTTGTTTTTCATAATGGGCGAGATTGAATCATCTCACCCATTATGAAAAAAATACAGTTTATATCTTACCTGAACCGGTCTTAGTTATACCATCTTCCCAGTAATGATACATTGCATAAGGTTTGCCATCTTCATAAGAGATATCGTAAGGGTCCTTGAATAGATCGTAGAAATATATGTTCATTTTTGCGCTCCATTCATAGTACGTCTGCTTTGACCTCGGCAACGTAGACCATTCAATATCGATTGTACTCTTTGTCGCGACCGTTGCCTTACCAATTGCGAACTGAAGCCAGTAAAAGTCGTAGACACTTGCTGTTCTGAAATTCTCAATTCTAAGAGTTCCGCAAGGAATTATATCTCTTATTTTGGATACATTGTCTTTGACTACACTAACAATCGAATGTTTTGTATTCGTCTTATATGCTGCTTTGTTAGGGATATCGAAATCGTTTACAATCTTATCATATAGTCTCGATGCTATTCCTGGTATGAGATACTCAATATCATAATTTAATCCATCAAATTCACCGGCTGGATATTGATCTGAGCGTCCTTTTTCTTCCCCATCAATTCCATTAAACCGATAAATAAGATAGAGTTTAATATCATAGGTATCTATTATAAAGTTACCTAATGTATCCGTATGACAACAAGGCGAATTTGATGAATATTTATAAAGATTAAGCATATCAAATAAAGTGATTGCTTTATCTCGAGAAATCCATCTTCCCTGCATGGTGTTATAATATCTCCAATTATAATACACTAGCCCTAATACTTCATCCCACATCTCACTACTCCATTGGATAGGCTGGGTGACGGAGCCGGAGGAGGTTATGAATCCAAAGGGCGTATAGGTGTATGTGGTAGAAATATAGCCGGTAGAACCGAACACCTCGCAGATGTTCTTGGTGCGATCCCAGCCATAAGTATACCAGGTCCCGCTGATTTGGATAACTAATGGGCGCGAGGCTACGGGTTGAGTGGGATCCCACGTAATGAACCAGAGAGCCGGGTGGTGGCTGCGGGTGAGGTCGATGCAGGCGATTTGTAAGTAGCCTCGGTAAATGTAGCGCTGGTGGAGCGTTACGCTGCCGTTGCTTGTTACCTTCTTGTAGGTGCGGCGGCCCTGGCTATCGTACTGACACTCAACAACCGTGTTGCTTTCACTGTTGGTGAAGCTGACAGGACGGTTTTCTGCGTTGTAGACAGCTGTCCAGATACCCGTGGTGGTTTTGATGAGCGTCTGGTTGCCATCGGCATCGAACTGCGGATGGAAAGCTGGTGCACCATTCTCGCTGATAGCGGTGTATTGGTTGAGTGCGTTGGCATCATACACGGGGACTTCGTTACCCTCTGCGGCTTGCTGCCTATTTCCGATATTGTCATAAGCATACTCATACTCTGTACCATTGACCTGAGCATCAATCAACTCGGAGCGAGTATTGTGAGCGAAGGTATCATTCACTACGGTGCCCTGACGCGATGTATTGCGAGCGGTGGGTCGCCCGAGGATGTCGTATGTATACGCACGCTGTGCCACGAGGGTAGAGCCGCGATGATAAGCCATGCCGGTGAGCAGGTCGCGAGTAGCCTCGTAAGTCTGGGTAAGCGTCATGCCGTTCGGCTTGGTGAGCTTGTGCAGCAGATTGGAGCCGGGCAAATACGCATAGCCGAACTGTTTTACCTCTCCGCCGTGCTGGAAGCTTGCCGAGCTAATACGCCCATCATCACCATAGCCGATGCTGACAGTCTGCTGAACCATATCTTTTTTGGCGTAAGTATAGCCTGTAGAGCGACCGAAGCTGTCACGCTGCTCGGTGATGAGATGAGTATCTCCATCCACAACCAGACTATCTGTCTCGAGCTCGCCGTAGCTGTTGTAGCCAAAGTTGCGCGTGCCACTATCATCCACGACCTGCGTCATCTTCCCGAGGTGGTTGTAAGAGAAGCTACGGGCGGTGGTGACAGCAGTGCCGTCTACTACAGTGTAGGTGGTACCCAAGTGTAGACCGCGAGCCTGCTCATAGGAATGAGTTTTCACATTGCCACGAGCATCCGTTTCTGTGGCGAGTCGATTATACGAATCGTAAGTTTTCACCACGGAGGAATTGTCCGCATAGGTCTTGGATATTTCAAGACCAGTTTTCACATCAAATACCCAGGTGGTTTCATCGTAGTCGCTACGCTCGCTCGGGTCTGTGGTGATTACCTCTCCGTCAGCTCGGAAAGTACGCAGAGATATCATGTTGCCCATGTCATCGTAGCTGAAGCAGGCGGGCTGAATAGCTGTACCCCACTCGGCAATTTTGCGACCGCGACCATCGTACATGTAGCATGAGGTGTTACCCATCGCGTCCGTCACCACGGAGGGCTGGTCGAGAGCGGCATCGTATACTGTGGTCGTTGTAGCGTTTGCTGCATCAGTCTCGCTTACTGTACGTCCGGCAACATCTGAGCTTGTTGAAGTCACATTGCCCCGGCCATCTCGCTGTTTTACTTCCAGACCAGACGCGGTGTATCGACGGTACATGTGCAAGGTGATTGTTTTATTCTCCACCTCTACTGTGATGCTCTGAACCGCCAATCCTGTGGTAATCCCTGCATGGTCTTTTTGCGAAAGAGTCAGGCCATCCACCGTTACAACTTCAGCGACGATACTGGAAGTGGGGATTGAAGTGAAACGCGTAACTTTTGCAGGAGCCGTGTATTCATCCCAACGCAAAGAAGTATTACTACGA
>JAFNWZ010000096.1 GCA_017379255.1 Akkermansia sp.
GAATAGGGAATAGGGATTCGTAATCCGTAATTCTCCATCCTTCTCCTCTCGAATCTGTGGGACACGTATATAAAGAAGAACCCGGCTGGGAGGGAGTACCTGCACCAGCCGGGGTTAAGGGAATTAGTGTTTCGGTTGCCGAAGTGTTTACGCCTTGAGAGCAGCACCCTCCTTGGCCTCGATAGCCTTCTTGGCCTGTTCGAAAACAGCCTTGAATGCTTCCGGGTTGGCGATAGCCAGCTCGGACAGGGACTTGCGGTCCAGATCGATGTTGGCGGCCTTGAGACCCTCCATGAAACGGGAGTAGGTCAGACCGAGGGGACGCACGGCGGCGGAGATACGAGCGGTCCAGAGGCGACGGAACTGACCCTTACGCTTCTTACGGTCGCGGTACTCATACTGCCATGCTTTGTAAACAGCATCCTTAGCGTAGCGGAAGAGCTTGCTGCGGAAACCGCGGAAGCCCTTGGCGCGAAGCAGGATGCGCTTGCGGCGGGCGCGGGATGCCGGCCCATTTGTAGCACGTGCCATAGTTCTTTTTTATCTATATGCGTTGAACAGACTGTTCTTCCTCACCTCCTTGCAGTCTCGCCTGTTCGATCCCCGACAGTGTGTCGCGGGGAAGGCTGCACGAAGGCCGCCCGATATGCGGGCGGTGCTTGGCTGGTAGCCATGTTCCTCGGCTTAAGCGAAGGGCATGTTCTGCTTGACTGCCCAAACCTGGGTGGCGTCCACCAGAGCGGGACGTCCAAGAGCGCGCTTGCGCTTGCTGGACTTCTTCTGGAGAATGTGACGCTTACCCTGCTTGCGACGCAGAACCTTGCCCGTGCCGGTCACCTTGAAACGCTTGGCCACGGCCTTACGTGTCTTGTTGATACCACCTTTGCGGGTCATGGTGCAGAGATTATACACAGCTTTTTCCATCTGGCAAGGAAAATATCACCCATTTTTTAGAAAAATAATTTTTTTGTCAATTCCTACTTTTTTGCTTGCAATTAAGGTAGAATTATTCTAAAGTACGGCCATGAACACGACATTTATCGAATATCCGAAGTGCACAACCTGCAAGAAGGCAAAGAAGTGGCTGAGCGAGCAGGGGGTGGAATTTTCCGACCGCCACATTGCCGAGGCGAACCCGAGCGCGGAGGAATTGCGCTCTTGGTGGCAGGCAAGCGGCGTACCGCTGAAGAAGTTTTTCAACACCTGTGGGGTGAAATACCGCGAGCTGAACCTGGCCGAGCAGCTCAAGACCATGAGCGAGGACGAGCAGCTGGCACTGCTGGCCTCTGATGGCCTGCTGGTGAAGCGCCCGATTCTGGTGACCGCCGAGGGGAAGGTGGTGCCTGGGTTCAAGGCGGAGACCTGGAGCGCCGCTCTGGGTAAATAAGGAAGTTTGAGTCGGTAATAACGTCAATGCAAGCAGTGGCCGCGTGCCGGGATTTTCCCGGTGCGCGGTTTTGTCTTTGCTCTTGCAGCGGTGCGTGCGGTATGGTAGGATATGCGCATGGATATCAAACCTGCAAATCAGAAGAAGAAGCTTGTTTACCCGCTGGCGGCTGCCGCCGTGGTGGGTAGCGCCGTGCTTTCCAGCTGCCAGCAGCAACAGCAGCAGCGCCTGGGTGGTGAACCCCCGCAGGCACTCGGTGGTGTGATTATCATAGAACCGGCCAAGGGTGCAACGCCCGTCAAGGCTGATAAGTGATTCCGCCAGACACCATGAAGATTAACCCTTCTACCCGGAAGAAGAACCTGCTGTACCCCATGGCCGCTGCTGTGGTGCTGGCTGCCTGCCAGCAGCAGCAACAGCAGCGCCTGGGCGGCGTTCCCCTGCCGCCGCCTGGTGTGCAGCCTGAAGAACCTGTGGTGAAGCCGCAGGAAAAGGAGGAATCCACCCGCCCGCAGCGCCTGGGGGGAAGAATGAAGCAGATGATGCCGGGGGTGCGACAGCAACCCCTGCCGGGTAAGAAACGCGCCTCGCGGTGAGAGATACGCTGCAGCTGACCCTGTGCCTCACGCATGATTGCACCCTGCGTTGCGCTTATTGCTACGCAGGGCGCAAGTATGCGCATGCCATGACCCGCGAGGTGGCCGAGCTGGGCATGGAGACCGGGCTGGTGGAAGCTCTGCGCACCGGGCGCGGGGTGGATGTGAGCTTTTTTGGCGGTGAGCCGCTGCTGGAGTGGGACTTGCTGCGCCATTGCCATGCGTATATGGAGCGGCGCGCTGCAGAACTGGGCGTGGCCGTGCGCTATGGAATCACCACCAATGGCACCTTGCTGGACCGGGAGCGCCTGGCCTGGATGGCGGAGCGGGATTATCTGGTGGGGCTGTCGGTGGATGGTTCGCCAGAGATGCACAATGTGAACCGTTGCTATGCCGACGGGCAGGGGAGTCATGCTGCTGTGGCTGCGGCATTGGCGCTCATGCAGGAGTTTCCCACGCTGCGCAGCCGGGGTATCTGCGTGGTGAATCCGGCAAACCACCATTTGCTGTGCGAGGGGGTGGAGTGGCTGCACGCGCATTACAACGGGGTGGTGGGGCTGAATTTTGATTACTGGAGCGAGTGGAGTGATGCGCAGTTTGATTCCCTGAGCCGGCAGCTGGATGCCTTGCAGGTAATGATGCTGGAATCCTACCGCGCGGGGAATCCCATACGCGAGGAGAATATCGAGGGCAAGATATGGAGCGCCCTGCGCGATGCGGAACAGGCCTGCACGCATTGCACCATTGGCGAGCAGGAACTTGCCGTCTCGGTAGACGGGCATTTCTTCCCCTGTTCCCGCATGGTGGGGGTGGGGGATGACCCTCAGATTACCTTTGGCAATGTGTACAGCGGCATTGACCGCGCCCGGCAGGCATGGTTCATCGCCACACGCGGCAACGCCACACCGGAATGCCGCCTGTGCGAGCTGCGCCACCGCTGCCTGAATACCTGCGGCTGCACCAATTATGCCGGCACGGGGAGCATTAACCGGGTGTCCCCCTTCCTGTGCAATCTGGAGCAGAAGCTCATTGAGATGGCAGATGATTTAGCTGAAACACTCTGCCAGGAGGCGAATCCCGCCTTTATCCAGCGTTTTTATTGCTGTTGAAAGAAACCGCGCATGGGGTAGGAATCCCATGCGCGGCCTGAATGAAGAAATGCTGTTTGCTTACTTCTTACGAATGATGAACTTGCCGTGGGTATCACGGGACTTTTCATCGTTATCGAAAGTCACTAGGATGCGGGGGGCGACAGGCTTTTTCTCTGCCGTCACATAGTAACTGGCCGGGGATGTCAGCGTGAAGGCCCGGGTGTCTTCAGAGACGAGCGTTTCACCATCGTACAGCGCGACGCGCGTGACTCTGGCAGGTGTTTTGCCCCGGGTGGGTTCAAAGCGGACTTCGTACTTACCGGCGGCATCGATGGGAAGCTTGCCTTGTATTTCTGTGGCAACCCCTTGCATGGGGAGGGAATCGGGGGACCACCCCCGCACATACTGCAGCCCTGCGGTCCAGTCGCGCATGACGATGACAGCTGAGCGACCCAGCACGGAATCCGGGTTGAGTTCTTTCATGATGCCGGCATAGTGGGCAATGGCGGCAGCGCCGCCGGTGCCGACGCGGCGGCGAATCAGCCCGATGGTGAATGCGCAGGCATTCTGTTTCTGCTGCACGGTGTGCAGCGGATTGGCAATGGCGGCATCCATGACCTTCAGCGCTTCGCTGAGCGGAAGTTCGTTGATTTTATCGCCCAGGGGATTATTGTAGAACTTAAGCGCAGCGAGACAGCCGGATGCATCCTCCGGGTCTGCCGTCTTGATAAGTTGTTCCACTTTGTCCGGGCGTTCAATGTACTCTACCTGGGCAGCCTGCAGCAGAAGCCTGGCGCGCTCTGCTCCCTGCGCGGCATTGGCCTGGCTCATGAGCTGGTCCTGCCTGGCCTTGGCTTTGCGGAGCCTGGTGATGAGGCGGGCAATGCGGTCTGCTTCGGGGTTGACCATGGGCGGACCACATACAATGCCATATTGGCGGCCTGTCTTATCATACAGCACGACCGCAGGGAAGGAGTGCTTGCTGTGGACATGGGGGAGTTGCAGCTTGCCCATGGTCTTGTTAAAGCTCTCTTTCTGTTCCTCGTTCATCTTTTCAGGCAGGGGGACCAGTATGGTGGCCGCATGGCCGAGGGCGTTTTCGACGATGGGAGAGTTGTATAGCAGGGTGATGTGTTCCTTAGCGCGTTTGTCCCAGTCTTTGCCGTAGATGAAAAGCGCATATCCATCGTCATTCACCTTGGCGAGAGCCTGCTCGTAGTTGCTTACCTTGCTGGCTGCCGTGACCGGCTGCAGCGTAGCAAGTACTGCTGCACACATCAGTATGGAAAAAAGTGGTTTCATATCAAATGGGGGTGGTAGGGTTATCATGCTGCGGGTGTGCCATAGACAAAGAGGCCGTCAATGTGGAGCACCTCGTGCGCACCGGGGCGGATGACGCGGACATAGAGAGCTTTGGGTTGCTCGGCACCCAGGTCAAAACGGATAATGCGCTGTGTGCACTTACCGGTCAGTTGGCCAGCGTTGTGCCAGTCATCGTCCTTGCCGGTTTCCGATACCTGAATCTGCAGGCCGTTCAGACGATGCCAGTTAGCAGAGTTGGAGTGTGCTGCGAGTACAACACCGCTGATTGTTGCGTGTTTGGGCAGCTTGACACCAATCCACGGTTCCTTGTTCTTGGCGGTGTGAACCTGTCCGCCCTTCCGGGTGAGCACATTGGCATGCGTTGCGGGTTTATCCCATTGGCTGGTGGAGGAGGCAATAAGGACGCCGCCTTCCGATACCAGCTTGCCGGGGAATGCCTCAAAATCGCCAATCGGCCGGTTGTCGTGGGACGTTTCGGGGGCGATGAGTTTGCTGACGGACTGGAAGGCCGATGCATCGCGGTTGGCTTCTGCAGCCAGAATGATATTGGTGAGCACCTTGGTGCGTGCCTCGCCCTCCAGGCCATCGCCGTTGCCAATGGCTTCTGTCATAATCCCGAGTATGCGGGTTCTGGCTGCATCATCCATCTTCTGCATGAGCGTGTTACCGCTTTCGAGGGAATATGTGGCGTAGGCCGGATTGGAAATCGTGCCTTTGAGCATGTTGCTGTAAAGGGTGCATTTGTTTTCCATGTCGCTTCCCTTGCGGGCGTTATTCATTATGGCAATCTGCTTATCAAGAAGATCCTGCACCTTCCAGCGCTCGGGGCCCAGCTCGCGGGTGTTCTTCCAGAATTGGGCAAAGGCGGTTTCCAGCTGCTGTGCATTGGCTCCGTTTTTGCCCAGTTGGTCATAAACCTGGTTGCGCATGAGTTCCGAGGCGCATTCGGCAAATACGGGCACCATGTTGGAACAGATGCTGTCATTGAGCTGCAGCCATGCATCTGCACCGGACTTGGTTGCTGCCAGCAGGTCGGCATGTTCCCGGAATACCTGGTAATGGAGCGGCTGTGCGGCTTCGGCTTTCAGGAAATAACCGATGGCGGCTGATGTGTTGCCGGATGTGGCTGCCATGTGGGCCAGCGCGCGGTATGCGTTAGAGAGCCTCAGTGCGGCTTTCTGTGCGGTTGCATGCTGCTCTGTCAGCATGTGCAGAGAGGAATAGCGCCAGTTATCCAGCCAGGGACGCCAATGCAGACCACGATCCCAGGAAACCGAATAGGACGGAGTCCATTTTCCATCTACCCACACCACATACGCGCAGTGGGCGGGTTCGCCCATGGTCAACGCCGGAATACCATTGGCGCAGGCTGCGGAAGCGCCAAAATGCGACAAACCACCGCAAACACCGCCCACTTCCTGCGTGAACTGGTGGTGACGCCCGGTATACATGCCTTCGAAGGCGGTATAGTAGGCGCTACCATGCACGCTTTCTCCGTACACATTGTGCAGCACATAGCCGCAGCGCCAGCAGCAGCCGGTATAGCGTTCATCGGTCAGATTCACATTGTTAAGTGCCCAGGTGAAGCTTTCCGGAGTGCCGGAACTGTGGTCGCCTTTCCACCCGCAGACAACGCGGCGCTGCCAGAAAGGCAGGGTGTCGAAAATCTGGTGCAGTCTGTCCTGACGCCAGTTCCGCACAAAATATTCAGCCCGCTTGCACGCGTTGTCTATGGACCATCCGAAGCGGGCATATTCCAGGGCTGTGGCTGTGGCAATATCGCGGGGAATCCGGTCATCCGGCAGCATGCGGGTGTAGCGTTCCATCATGTTTGCCAGCATGTTGAGCATGCGCCCGGGCATGATGCATTCGCCGCTGTATACAATATCACCAATCCATCCCAGGTCGTTGGCAATGAGACCGATGAGACGGGAGGCGCGCGGGCGCTTCACCACATCTGCCAGACGCATGGGCTGGGCGAGCTCTGCTTCCAGTTCGGCAATCTCTCCTTTGAGTTTGGCGATGAAGTATTCGGTGCTTTCAACGGCGGTACCGCCCAGGAGCGGGAGCTCTGCCTCTCTGGTGGCCAGCTCTTTCTTCTTGCTGTTGAGCTTGTTTTCCGTAGATTTCTGGTAGTCCTGGTAGGCCTTTTCGGAAATCACTTCGGCATTGGCTAAGTGCCAGTTGGCAAGGAGCAGGCGGTTCGATTCGCTTTTCAGGAAATCCTTAATGGAACCTTCGTCTGTGCTCTTGAGTTTTGCCTGAATCTTTTTGCCCAGTTTGTCGCGCAGTGCCGCCGGATTCTGCCAGTCCTTACTGGTGGTAAGGGGGGCTGCCGCTTTGGCGGGCGTTGTGGCTTTGGGGGCAACCC
>JAFNWZ010000097.1 GCA_017379255.1 Akkermansia sp.
CTGCTGATGCTGCCTTCCGAGTCTGTGGCTTCCGGATTAGCCCCATACATCAACAGCAGTATAACCAGCCGGGGATTGCGAGATATATACGCATCCAGAAGGGGCGGAATGCCGACTTCTCCGACTATGTTCGGGTTGGCGCCCTTCTGAAGCAGGAGATATACATTCTCCTCCTGTTCATAGGTTACGGCCAGCCCCAGAGCCGTCTGTCCGGAGGGGTACACATAATCAATCCCCCTGTCATGTATCATATTCCAGCCATCCTCATCCAGCGGCATCAGTATCGCATCAATTATGTCGGACTCGTCCATGCTTTTTCAAAGTCAGTCTTGTTCTTTTTGCACCTTGATTTCCTTCATTCTGTCCTGAATCTGCTCTGCAAAGGGGACAAATAATCCATCGGTGTCAGCAAAGGGCTCTTCTTTGGGCTGCGGTGCGGGTGGCAGGTGGTCGAGCTGGTGCAGCTTCTTTATCTGCTTGCGGATAAGGGTGACCACCCGATTGCATTGCGGCAGGTCGAGGAAGCCCTCGGGGATGCGGTCGTCATCGTGGGAAGTTGCCCCCCTGACTCCATCGTTGTAATCGAAAACGATGTTGCCAATGCCACCGCTGAATACCTCGTACTCCTTGATGCGGTTGGGCTCCAAGGGGTATGATTTACCTTTCATGCCCGGCAGCAGTCTGGGAGTCAGGATGATGCAGCGGCGGTTGGGGACCAGATAGAGAGTACGGCGTTTGAGGTATTTCCTGAACCTGGGGAGAAGGCAGAGCAAGATGATAAACGGAAGAAGGAACGGCTCACCCTCGCTTGAAATCAGGATGAATGCTGCTATCCCGAAATGAATGTACAGCTCCACCTTCAGGATAGTGGGATCCGGACGCGTGACGAGCACCAGTTGCTCGTCCACGCCTAAGGTTCGATCGATAATACGCCGCTCCCTCCGCGTGAGAGATTCCCGCTGCTCAAGTTTGGGAGCATAGTCTGCCATAGGTACGTTCAAGCGTGTATCTGTTATGTGTATTATATCAATTCCCGCCCCTCTGTTCAAGCGCGGCGGGCATGTTGTTGCGCGTTTCCTGCCTTTTTGTTGCCGATGGCGCAAAAACAGGCTGCAAGGGGAGGATTCGCTCGAAGTGGAGCCTAGGCCTGCCGGGTGCGGGTCATGTGGTTGCGGCCTGTCTGGTCGTCTCGTCTCGGCGAAGCCTTGGCGAAGGCGGAAGATTTATCGAAGCCTGCGTGGTGTTTGGGTCTGTTTCAGATTTGCTGATGCCCAAGTAGCCCTTAGCTGACAAAAAAAGTAGCAGTCCAGCCTTGCTTGTCTTTGTAACACTCGTTACAAAGGGTTGTTGATAAAACAAATATACAAACAAAAGGGCTGGACTGCCACCAGCGCTATTGTCCGTCAAAACCGCGTTGAGGTCAAGCTCGCAATCGACCATAGATACAATTTTTGTTGCTCTAAGTGTCGCACAGTACTTAAAACTCACTCTGTAAGAGAGATTTGCGTGCGTGATTTACCCATCGCGGATAAGGATGTCACTCTCTTCGTTGATACAATGCAGGGGTATTGTGCCTACTGTAAGCGATACCTCACATTACGGCCTGAAATATGCCACCCCTCCTATGGCTACACTTGGAGACTGATGCGACTTCTTTCTCGCTTTCTTGTGCATACGTCAGCACGTTTTCTTGAGGAGGAATATTCCATTTGCTACACCACCATACTCCGCATTGATAAGGAAGTGCTTGAAAATGATATCCCTAAACCTAGACTGAAGGATGTACAAGGCGTATTGATAGATGAAAAGTTCCTTGGGGCCAGCCAAGGTTTTGTGACGGTCTGTCTGAATGCGGCAACAGGTGAACCATTGGAAATGGTGAGAGGCAAGGACAGCCATTGTCTCGATAACTTCTTCATCAGATTTGATGCGAAGGAGAAAAGCAAAATCAAATACCTCGGCATTGACCGTTCCAACGCGTACAAAGCCGCAGCAATCAGGCATTTGCCACACATCAAGGTATGCTACGATGCTTATCACTTAGTGAGTAACATGAATCAGGTACTCGATAAAATTCGTCGCTTTACGATGCGGCATCCCTCTTATACACTTGAGCAATTCATGAAAGGAAAACGCTACGTGTTGCTTAGAGGCAGAGAGAATATCAGCCAGGACGCAAGAGCAACATTGAGAGAACTGAGCGCTCTCAATCGGGACCTTTACATTGGTTACCTGCTTAAGGAACAATTCAGGCAGGTCTTTCAGACGAAAGAAGTAAATACTGCAACACTACGCCTTATTCTCTGGATAAAAATGTGTATGAGAAGCAACGTTAGGATTTTGAACAACTTTGCCAGGAAAATCAGCGAGCAATTTAACGAGGTTATAAATGGTATTCGTTACAAAATAAACTCGGCACGAATAGAATCAGCCAACGCTGCCATCAAACGGATACAGGCCAAGGCCTGCGGTTTGTTTGATGTGCGGTACTTGTTCTTGAAACTACGGCAAGTTCACTTCCTGAGACTTCAAAGAATGCACAAAACTTCTCGTACCTTCTACCAGCAAATCTGAAACAGACCCTGGTGTTTTGCGCTGGTTTGGGTTGACTATTACATCGGAATGTGCGATAGTGCGAGCAGATGAAATCTGCTTATTCATTCATCTCCTTGGGCGCTCTATTGGTTGCATCGGCTCTGCAGGTTGCCTGCGTGGACGTGAATGCTCCCCTTGAATCCGGGGATTTGCCTTTGCATGTGGCATTGGAAAATCGAGATGTGACAGAGGTAAAGCGCCTCCTTGCTGCCGGAGCTGACCCGAATTTGATGAGTAAGAAAGACACGTTCGGCTTTAGCGATTCTGCACTGGAAATAGCATTGGCAAAAGGCAAGGGCGAAATGGATAGCATTCAGGCGTTGTTGGCAGCCGGAGCGAAAGTTGGTCGGGAAGAAGTCATGGCGGCAGTTACGTCGCGCTATCCGCAGTACCTGCGGGCCATGCTCGATGCCGGTGGGGAGGTTCCCCGCATTGAGCCCAATCAAAGGGAGACCCCCATTTGGAATCGGCTCAGTGGTTATGGTCCCGATGATGAAGGCGAGGATACTGTTGCTTGCGCCGAGCTTCTGATGGAACGAGGTATTTCGCCCCATGACCCGGCATACGCTCACACCCCGCTCCATTCAGCCGCCAGGTGGGGAAATGTAGCATTGGTGCGCTACCTGTTGGAGCGCGGTTTTTCGGCAAATGCTGCCAATGAGACCGGTCGTACACCTATAATGGTGTGTAATGAGCATGTGACTATTGCGGAGATGTTGCTGGAAGCGGGCGCGGATGTCAATGCCCAGGACAAGGAAGGACGCACCCCGTTGATGCAGGAAATGATGCGTGAAGATGTGGTTCAGATGCTGCTGAATGCAGGCGCCAACCCGAACTTGCGCAACAAGAACGGCGAGACGGCATTGATGTTCCACCTCCATAACCCGGATTCTATTGGTGGAGGAAACATGGATGCAAATGGGCATTTCATGACATGGTGTGGCAGTCAACAAAATGTCCCCGTCATAAGAGCTCTTATTGCAAAGGGCGCAGATGTCAACAAGCCTGATGCTGAGGGCGAGCGTCCCCTGCAAGCTGTATCCGAAAACGAAAGAGAAGTGCGTGCTCTCCTCATTAATGCGGGTGCAAAATGATGTGAGGGGACGCGCTGACGTCATCAGGAATAGTCCGGTTTGTTGGTCTGCTCCTAATTATGCCCCCTCGTTAGTGGTTGATAAAGCCATTGATGGCGAAACCCGTTCGCGCGATATTGCGATGCCACCACCGGATATTGGGTAAGCCGGTGATTGCCTGAATGAGCACCGTCTCGAACTTGTTGCCGGATTCCTCAGCCTCGTACAGACTCTTGCCGTAGATGGCAGTGCTGTCGATGGGCGAGATACTGGTCGGGAAGCTGTAGGACGGGCGGCACAGAATGCGCCCGGTTGCCAAGCGTGCACCAAAAATAGAAACGCCCCCGGTGACTAGGCGGGAGCGTTTCAGGATAATTGTTTTATCAGCATGCTATCTGATGAAGATATTATAGCATTTCGTCCGATTCAGGCAAGACAAAAAGAAGACCTCCCTGAGCGGCCACTCGGGAGGTCCTTGGAAAAAACATACTCAGAAACACCGTTCCTGATGAAGTTATACTAGCATATTAGAACGTTTTGTCAACTCTTTTTTGTATCTAACTCGTTCTAACTCGTTCTGAAAGCTGAAAGCAGATAGCGCACGGCAGGTGGCCGCCCGCCGTGCGGAGCCTTACATGCTCATCGGATGAAGTTCATCACAAACAGGATTGCCTGCAAAATGAGCATGATCAGCTCTATCATGATTCGATATTTCATGAGTATGTTTTCCACCAGCCATGGTTAGCTGCTGTTCCGTATTCTTGCGGCTACGTTACCATCAGCGGTAAGGACTGGCTTACTTCCCGCTGACGGTGCACGTATACACCCGCCATGCGGCATGTCGGCGGAAAAGCACGTGTGTTCTACCATATAGCCACATCTTGTTCAAGCCCGGCAGAGGAGAGTTTGTTGTCATGTCGCAACATCGAAAGAATGCCCTTAAAGTGTTCATGTGTAAACGCTCCGGCCAGATGCGCTCGAACAGAAGATAAATCCTAAATCTCGAATGCTGTATTTCATTTTGCCCACCCTCTTTTGCGAAACGCGAAGCCGGAAGCCCCTTTTCCTAAGCACGAAAGCCTTTTAGGAGCACTAAAGAGTCTCAAATCTACAATCTGTTGATTCTGTGAACTTCCGCCTTCGGGATTCTCCCTACGCCGTGACGAGCAGGCGGTTTTGAGTAGATTGCTACTCTGCGGCAAGCAAAGATGTTTTGAACTGAGAAGCTACGTAGAATCAACTATTTAAGCGCTTTTTTCACCGAGTGGCATCCTAAAATGAAACATCGCTTGCAAGGGGATAAAAAAGCCGCTTGCAAGCGATGGTCGGAGGACGGGGCTCATTCTTGCCCAGCCTTGGAGGTGCTCTGGTCTTCCAGATGGTGTTTTCTTTTTCGTTGCTCCAGCACACAGTGCTCGGCATACAGGGGGATGCACAAAGCCGATGCGAGTAGGAACCATACCAGCCAAGCTTCGTCAAAATACGAGCGTAGTCCAAATCTCAGAATCAAAATCAGAACTGAGTATACGCATGCAAACAGTAACCCACGCCAGGCAGCTCGCAAACATCCTCGAGTGCTCTGCCACGCAGCCAGCATTACGCTTACCGAAGAAGTTACACCACCGAGTAAAAGTACGCTCCACTGAGAATCAAAAGTCCACGCTGCCTGCATCATGTTTAATCCCGTCCACACGAGAATCAACATAGCAGACAATAAACAAAACAGGCAATAAATGAGCGGCATAGACAATTAAGGTATCATTTTCACATGTTCTCTCAGCCCCATCGCCGCAAGGCACAGGGCTGGGGTGGTCAGGATTCTGTGGAACGGGGGCATGGTATCAATGGAATTGTGGTTATTTATCTATAGCACCGTGTTTTAAGAGCAGCTGCTCCATGCGTAGCCATGCATCGCGGTCTTGCAAATCAGTACGCGCCAGCACACGGCGGCACATGGCCAAGGGCAGGAAGCGGCGGTCTCCACGTTCAGAATAACGGGTTGGCAGAGCATTCGGGTCTGCTCCGTTTTCGAGCATCCATTCCATCTTCTGCAGAATGTCGTCCATGCTCAGCCCCTCTCTAATGGGCGGGGCTGCGAGAATGACAGCCTCCTGCACAGGGGTGGGCTCGTGTTGATTCGGTGCAACCTCTAGGGAAATTTTTCCAGCTCTGTGGAAACGCTGAATCAGGGGTAAGACGCCGGGAATGTCCAACACATCGCGCCATTCGAGCTCTGTCAGCAGACCTTTATCACAGGCCCATTCCAATACCTCCATACCGCCGCCCTGCGCCGGAAGGAAACTTTCTTCCACCAATCTCTGACCGTGACCGTGGTGCACGATTTTCTGCGGGGTATTGCGCAGGCAGGCGGTGTGGCAGATATCTCTGCTATCGTACCAGATACGTTCTCCCCGTTGGTGGAAAAACTCCAGAAATCGAATCAACTCCTCCGTGGGTATATCGGCGTATTTGACATGGCTGATAAGTGTAGTGGCATCTCCTTTGCATGGAGTTGAGGCACTACATCCCATGCGAACCTGAGCGCGGGAAAGTTCCCATTCCCGGCACAGAGCAGCCTCCAGCGCCATGTTAATGCGTTCTGCGTTTTCCCCTGTATCCACCTTGCATGTGGCCGCCAGCTGTAACAGGGCCAGACGCACAGGTGCATTTTTAGCCTTGTTGGCCAGCAACAAGGCAGTATCGGAATAGGGGACATCGAAACCACAGGGGCAGGGAACAATAACGCCCGCTGCTATCTGCTTTTTGAGTTGCTCGTTCCGGGCTACTGACGCTTCATAGTAGCCATGGCGAAGGTAGGCATCCATCCTGCGGATGGCTTGGGCTTCTTCATCCGTCCAACCGGGATGCAGCACCAGTTCCCTATCAGCCCAATCATCCGGCCACAGTGCGGCGCTTTCCTTCAGGCGTTCCAAGCGGTGTTCTTCAACACTGTAAGTAGGGGAATGCAGCCTGTATTCTTTCAGATACAGCGCAGCCCCCACTCCGGTTGTAGCCAGAGTAAGAATAGCCGCAAGCAGAATGAGTGTAACCTTTTTCTTCTGCATCATCTATCTCCCTCTACCTATGATAATACTTCCCGGCACCGAATCCGCAACAAAAAATTGCAGAAAGTGCGTTTTTTCTAATAAATAGACGCTTGCGGCGGGCATTTTGTTGCGCGTTTCCTGCAATTTTGTTGCCGATGGCGGGAAAACAGGGCCGTCTTCGCGTAGCTATGTCGGGCTCTTGCTTCGCCGTGGCTGGTAGGCGGTTTTGATGAGATGGAGACACTGAGGCATGTGATGATGTTTCAACCTTAGGAACTACACAGAATCAGAAATTTAGGATGGGTGTTTTTCACCGGGTGGCAACCTGGAATGAAAAATCGCTTGCAATGGGATAAAGTGTGTTGTATAGTTCTGGATATATGGGAATCTTCAAAAATTGCTGTCAATATTTGATGAAGCTGGTATTGAGCCTGCTACTGGCTTCATCCTGTATTCACGCAGAGGACTTAAGGCAAGGAGTAGCGGTGTCGGTAAACGGGCAGCCCCATGAGACGTTTGACAGTCACTCAAAGGAAATGTTTCCTATGATGAGTGTTGTCAAATTTCCTTTGGCTATTGTCGTCCTTCACCGAATAGGAAATGGCGAACTGGCGTTAGATATGGAATATCATCTGACTGCAAATGACATGGATCCCCACACATGGAGCCCTATGCAGAAGCGTTACCCGGATGGGGGTACATTCTCCTTGGCGGAATTATTGCGTTTATGCCTGTGCGAGAGTGATAACAATGCTTGCAACTATCTCTTTGAACTGGTGGGAGGCCCTGAGTCTGTGCAGCATTTTTTTACTACTCGGTATGGAGCCGACTTTTCTTTCCGCGTAGCCTGTACAGAGGCTGATATGAAGGCGGCCGAGGCTTTTTCTCTTAATCAGGCTTCTCCCCTGGCGATGCGGCAAATCCTTGAAGATGTATATGAAGCAGCTCACTCAACCCCGGAAAATCCTATACTTTCGCAGTCTCTGGCAGATTTTCTCATCCAGACGATGAATCAATGTTCAACTGGTCAAAATCGTCTTAAATCCGGATTTCCGGGTGCTGCCGCTTTTGCTCACAAA
>JAFNWZ010000098.1 GCA_017379255.1 Akkermansia sp.
GAAGTGTTTACATTCTATTCCGTCCAGGTGGAAATGATTGAACGGGACAATCCCAAGAACACATTTACAGCAACGTTCCCAGTTGCTATCTGTGATGGCGGCTCCGGCAAGACGGAGATAACGGTCACTGACAGTAACGGCAAAAGCGCAACATTCAAAGTGACCTGCGATGTAACCCAGGTGGGCAAGCGATAATTTATACACAACAAAATGTCCCGGCTGGTTCTCCAGCCGGGATTTGTGTCAGATATTTGTTTTTCGCGTGTACTTGTACATGAGCCGGGATAGAAGCGCAATACCCATATCGAGTACTGTTTGGAACCGGTTCTTCTTTTCGTCCCAGGTTAATGTTGCATTTGCGAGCAGCTCCATAGGCGGGAGCTCCACAATGTATTCCTCACTGATGATATCCATATCCAGAATCAAACCGGTAGTAATGTCCGGAGCAGAGGCCAGCGCTTGCATAAGTGCCAGTGCATGCTGGTACTCGCGATTATGGTCTATCGCATCTGCAATGGTCATTTCCTTGTCGTATGGAATGCGAGAATATATCGCATTGTGTAGCTGTGCCAGTTGGTGATGGTCGCATAGTTTGAATACGTGCTTTACGGTTATGGGCTGTGGTAGTGCGGAACTTGGTATGGTCATAATAGAGAATCCTCCTTGTGATGAAATATATAAAGCTCATAGAGCGTAATTTACAAAACTGCGGTAGGGTGAAAGGCAAAGACCCACCGCAGGCAGGCTGCACCTGCTTTTCTGATGCGCGCTGATGCACTAATCTGTATGGAGTGATAGGAGACGCAAAAGGAGATGTTGTGGCGCGCATCTCTGTAAAATCAAGTGTGTTGTATGTGCTCCTGTTAAGTTTGGTATTCAAATTAATAATGACAGTCAGCGTTAAAGATAAAATGCCCCTCTATGCAATGCACAGAGGGGCGTTGATGGTTAAGATGGTGGCATGTTTGTTCGTATGTTTAGTTCTACATCGGACTCACCTCTTTCACTGCTGCGTATATTAGGGGATTTGGTCCGCAAACAGGGCGGCCAGTATCAGAATTGCCACACGCGACAGCACATTCTTGTGTGAGGTTATCGGCTTCTCACCAAACACGTCAATGTGCCATGAGGTCAACGAGTTGGCAACTTTGATGATTTCATCAGATGCGGTTGCTCCAGAGAACCGGAGACCATTTGGTTTTCTGTCCAAAGAGCACATCATATTGATAGTGCTTTCAGCCAAGTTCCGAAGCTGTTTGCGCTTCTCTTCGTCCAGCGGGCCCTTCAGAAGCGCGATTTCATCGAGGAACAGTTGCACTGTGTGACGCATTGGAACCTCGCGGAAGATATCTGATACCAGCAGGCATTTATCATCCGGTACTGCGGAATTATCTGGTGCAGGTGCCTTGTGCTCCAGTAGGGAAGTAAGGAGCGCCTCGTAGGCCTTGCGTTCGATAAATCGATGAGCGTCTTTTTGCCCCGTTGAGATTTCGCACAGCGGTTCCAGACTCTCGACCAATTGATAAAGCTGCCGGAGCTCTGCGGTGGGGTCGGTCAGCTTGCAGGTTTCTGCACATGACAGGATTAGCGAACCGTCTCCCTGCAGCAGTTTGATGGAGTACTGGTCAGAACCGTTCTCCTCCCACTCCTGTTTGAGAATTACCCGATTCTCGCCGATTCCGAAGTCTTCGGATACAAAAGCATCTCCACGTCGGGCATATCGAAGTTCGGGATTTTTGCTGCGAACATCATGCAGCAGCGCAGCGATGAATTGTTCTGTCAGCATTTCCTCCTCAGGATTATACTGATTCGTTGAGGCTTCTTGGTACGATGCCGTTGCTCTCTGCAGCATTGTGTAAAGCTCATGAAGCTGGTCGGTGCTGCCAGCTGCAATCCATTCGATGGACCGCATTTCCAGTCGGCCATCGGGCTTACGTGCTTCCAATCGGTACTGGAAATATTCCTCAGTTTGAGCCTCGCAGGTGAGCGTGGCAACCAGGTTGCGCTCAGTGTCGTGGAAGCGAAAGCCGGGAGTTCCAGGCTCACCGTCCGGGATAGGCTCCCAGGGAATCGACACTCCAGCATCTACCAGATGCTGTACATAGTGGTCGACGGGACTGGTCATGTCAGGACCGGTAAAAAATTCAAAAGTGAGTTCGTTCATGTGTGTTTCTCCAATCTGTAAAATAATTTATGTGAAGGCGTGTGCCTATCAACCGAAATGGAATTTGCGTTTGGGATTACCGTTTGTCATGTTGTCAGCCTGTACTTTTGCAGCTATCAGCTGATAGAGATGGGCCAAACTGCTGGGGTCATCGAGTCGTCCGCAGTACTCTTGAGCGGAGTGGCCACGCTGATTAGGTGCCTCGAGACATAGCACGATTCCGGGGTATTTAGGGGCAGACCGAGGACAAATCCAATAGTAACGGCCGTCTGGGTTAAGCTTTTGTGTTGCAAACACATCGTCTCTATAGCGCATAGGGGCAATCTCCCAGTGGTATTGAGGATTCTCTGAGTTTAGGTCTGCTGTAAATTCTCTAATTTGCCGCAATATATCTGTCTCCGTTACAATCTTGTCGATAGGATGGCAGATATGTATTGTTCTTTCGTGATTCATTTATTACCTTTCTGCATTAATGCGTTGTGTTGGTTGTGCAGGCTGTTTCCAAGAGGCGTAGTAAGTGCGCGATGTGGTATTTAGTTTCGGGGTCCCCATTGGATTCGTGAGCTACATATACCAGGACATTTTTGTTGAAGTAGCTCATGCAGATGGAACCGTCGTCGTGGGCACGTACTGCAATGTAGCCATCCTCCGCAGGTCTTGCGATATAGCATGCAGAACCAGGAGCCTTTTGGTGCCATTTGATTTTGGGCTGCGGTGCTTGAATGTCAGCACTAAGCTGCATAGTGAAGCACATCACGTTATTTGCTGTCACGATGTTGTCTTTACGACATATGATTTGTAGGTTTGGTTTCGTCATATTGAGTCCTCCTTTTTTCTTTGTAGATGGTATTTCGCCGTCTTACTATGATTATGACTAACAGAGGTAGGTGACAAAAATACTACCGGCTAAAATTCAGCCGGTAGTAAACGAAAAGAGAATATACAGATTAGCGCGCCTCAAGCTCCTTCAGCGCATCATAGGC
>JAFNWZ010000099.1 GCA_017379255.1 Akkermansia sp.
CATAGCTGTCCAAAAAGCGTTCTAAAGAAAGCCGGGGGAAGAGAAGCAAAACTAAGAAGAAAAAAGAAAACAAAAATGGAGATTGAGTTCTGGGGTGCCAGCTACTAAACTGACGGTGCTAAAAAAATGAACCAATCTCCGTGCAGCAAGCTACCATTATGTGCACAGCTTGTCAACGATTTGATAAGCCATAGCGCATTTTCTTCCATTGTCAGAACGTATCATTCCGACAGAAACGCCAAAAAGTTCAATTCCTGGAATCATCTTGTCTGGATGACTCTCAGTCACATTGCCGGTTGTCGTGGCATTCGTGACATTGCCGGACTCATGAGCAGTCTGCAAGGAAGCATTAACCACTTAGGCGGGCAGCAAGCACCCTCTAAATCCACCATCGCTTATCAGAATCAGCATCGCCGCTGGGAAGTATTCCGGGATGCATATTATGCTATCAGGAAATCTTTGGGACAGCAGCTCAAACAAGGCTACAACATCCCGGAAGTTCACAGACGCATCAAGCTTCTGGATTCCACCACCATCACCCTCTCGCTCAATTCCTTTCCCTGGGCTACATATCAACACGAAAAGGGCGGTATCAAACTGCACACCGTATTGGATTTTGAACAGGCAACCCCGGATTTTGTGCATCTGACGAACGGTAACGTACCGGATTGTATTGCTGCCCACGAGATAAATCTGCCCAAAGGCTGCATCGTAGTAGCAGACCGAGGGTATGTGGATTTTAAGCTGCTGCAACATTGGGACAGCTGCGGCGTCAAATTTGTCGTCCGGCACACCAAAAGCATCAATTTCCTGACTATCCAGGAGTGGGATTTGCCGGATGAACACCAGAATGTGCTCAAGGATGAGGTTATCGCCATGCAGGGAGAGCAAAGCAAAGTCTACAAAGACATCCTGCGCCGTGTTGTGGCACACAATGATGAAGGTGATTATGATGTGGAGCTGCTCTGCAATGATTTTGAGCTGGAATGTCATCAGATTGCAGCTCTCTACAGAGACCGCTGGCTCATAGAAAGCTTTTTCAAGGAAATCAAGCAACTATTGCGGATTAAAAGCTTTATGGGAACAAGCGCTAATGCAGTGCTGATACAAGTCTGGACGGCAATGATAGCTTTTCTTCTGGTCAGATATCTCCAGACACTTGCGAAACAAAGAGAAATTAAGTGGAATACATCAAATCTGGTCGTATTTTTACGGCTTAATCTACTCAATAAAACCAATCTATGGTATTGGCTTTACAATCCGTATAAAAGTATACATGCAAAGCCCCCTGATTTGCATCAGGGGGATCTATTTGCCAAAAACAGCTGATGATTTTCGCTATCCTTTGATATAGGTACGCTCTACTTTAGGATGTTTACCTATTTTGGACAGCTATGGATACCCTGATGAGGCCGTATGACACATCCCTTACGGCTCGCCCGGCATAAAGCCGGAGCGGCAGCGGTCGCATAAAGTTCAATCTGCTGCGCGCAACGCAGGGTACTTTATACATTCTACTTTCTACATTCAACATTCCTTCCTCAGGAAGTAGCCACGCTGCTTATCGTTAATGGGCAGCCCGGCTATTTCCATGACGTGGAGCATTTCCTCCCAAAGGCGGCGGCGCTCGCCCAGGTCACTGGTGCGCAGCAGGTAGCTGGGGTGGTGAGTCACCACCACGGGAATGCCGTTGAAATCCCAAGTGCGTTCCTGATAGGCAGCCAGGGGCAGATTCCCCTGCTGCAGCAAACCACGGGCGGCAATGACCCCCAGAGCCACAATCACGCGGGGCTGCACCAGCCGCATTTCAAAATCCACCACCGGGCGGCTGAACAGCAGCTCCTTATCACTGGGCGGGCGGGTATTGAGGGTCTGGCGCGGCTGCGCCGGGCGGAACTTGACCAGGTGCGTAATGTACACCTGCTCGCGCGTAAGCCCCATGGCTTTCAGCATGCCATCCAGCTTGCCGCCGGCATCGCCCTGGAAGGGAAGCCCTGCCTTTTCATCGTGGTAGCCGGGGGCATCACCCACAAAAACGATATCAGCACTGGTATTGCCCTGCGGCAGAATCGCCTTCTCGCGCAGCGTACCCAGCTGGCGCAACGGTGCCCAGGCGGGTAACAGACGGCGCATATTCGCCCAGGCTTCCTCAGCATTGCTCCCACCGGGGCGGAAAAAGGGAATCTCCTCCTCCTGTACCTGGGGTTCGGTTACTACCGGCTCATCCAGATTCACATCCAGCTTCGGAGCAGACTCCTGCTCTTCTGCACCAGCGGCGGCGGGCATCATAGGCTGTACCGCCTGCGGCACCGGGGCTGGCTGGTAGCCCCGCTTCGCCGCCAGCATCCAGTTGCGCAGAATGCCGCGGGCCTCGTCATCCACAGCCAGCCGCTGCATCCCCCGCGCTTGCAGGGTGTGCAGGTAATCGAGAACCAGACCGCGGAGATTCATGGAAATGTTAAATGTAGGATGTAGATTTTTGAAATGTATTAAATTCCGTTCGCTGCATGGTATCATACCAAGCAGCCAAGTCAAGCCAGAAGACTGTCCCGCCAGCAGCGGGACTATTTCACCAGTCCATGACTGATTTCACTGGATGATAATCCAATTTCACACGGACTTTGTCCGTATTTCACTCCTTCATTGCCACCTGCGGTGGCAGTGAAATGCGGCACTCCGCGTGAAATTATCCTTGATAGTGAAATAGGCCTACGGCCTGTGAAATTGCCTCCTTTGCAGGAGGTTGTGCGGGTTACCACTGTCCCGTCTTGGCGGGACAATTTCACCAGGCGAAGACTGATTTCACTGGATTTCCAATCCTATTTCACACGGCCCTGTCCGTATTTCACTCCTTCATTGCCACCTGCGGTGGCAGTCAAATGCGGCACTCCGCGTGAAATTATCCTTCTGATAGTGAAATAGGCCTTCGGCCTGTGAAATTGCCTCCTTTGCAGGAGGTCGTGCGGATTACCACTGTCCCGCCAGCAGCGGGACAATTTCACCAATCCATGACTGATTTCACTGGATGATAATCCAATTTCACACGGACTTTGTCCGTATTTCACCTCAATT
Source organism: Akkermansia sp. (assembly GCA_017379255.1). Classification (GTDB taxonomy): domain Bacteria; phylum Verrucomicrobiota; class Verrucomicrobiia; order Verrucomicrobiales; family Akkermansiaceae; genus Akkermansia. The sequence goes on from JAFNWZ010000099.1 coordinate 3,073, forward strand.
TATCCGTTTTCCCTGTACATACCATTCTGTATCTGTTAGTTTATCAGAATGGAACGAGAAGGAAGACTTAAAAGGGCAGCTATTGATTTGGCAATCAAAATTGTACATCTGTACGACAAAATCGAACGAAAGGCATTCATGAAGCAGCAACTCGGCAAAGCCGGCACAAGCGTCGGAGCCAATATCCATGAAGCCGATTACGCCGAAAGCCCGGAGGACTTCATCCATAAAATGAAGATCGCCCTTAAAGAGTGCCACGAATGTGAATTCTGGCTTATTGTTCTTGCAGAATCATGCCCTGAGCTGGCGGATGAAGCAGCTCTCTTGCGCCAGGAAGCCGGCAGCATTCGCCGCATGCTTATTTCCTCAATCACAACACTCCAGAATAAACTGAAAAAGTAATTAATTGCTGCCAGCGGCCTGTGAAAAATTGCCTCTGCTGTCCCGCCGAATCGGGACAATTTCACCAGTCTACGACTGATTTCACTGGATACCAAATCCTATTTCACTCGGACTCTGTCCGTATTTCACCCTCTTGCAGTAGCAGTGAAATGCGGCTTGCCTGCCGCGTGAAATTATCCTTGATAGTGAAATAGGCCTGCGGCCTGTGAAATTGCCTCCTTTGCAGGAGGCAGTTTGGGTTACTACTGTCCCGTCTTAGCGGGACAATTTCACCAGACGAAGACTGATTTCACTGGATTTCCAATCCTATTTCACACGGCCCCGTCCGTATTTCACTCCTTCATTGCCGCCTGCGGTGGCAGTGAAATGCGGCACTCCGCGTGAAATTATCCTTGATAGTGAAATAGGCCCTGCGGCCTGTGAAATTGCCTCCTGTTCGGAGGCAATGAGGGTTACCACCGTGCCTTATTAAACCGCGCTACCTCGCGCTGCACCTCGCGCATCTCAGCGCGGGCCTTGAGGTCATAGCGCTGGTCGCGGTGGGTTTTGCCGCGACCGATGCCGATTTCAGCTTTCACCTTGCCGTCCTTCCAGTAGAGACGCAGCAGGGGGAGCGCAAAGCCTTTCTGGGCCTGCTGGATTTCCAGCTTCAGGATTTCGCGCTTGTGCATGAGCAGGCGGCGGGGACGCTTGGCTTCGTGCTGGAACCACTTGCCGGCGGTCTCCCATGGCTGCACGTCGCAGCCATAGAGGAAAATCTGGCCTTTTTCCACACGCGCGAAGGCATCTGCCACATTCACCTTGCCAGCACGGATGGATTTAACCTCGGTACCGCGCAGTTCGATGCCGCACTCGTGCCGGCCCATGATTTCATAATCACGGCCTGCTTTCTTGTTGCTGGCGATGAGATTGCTCTGTGGTGCGGGTTTCTTGGCCATGAGGTCTGGGTAGGGGGGGGATTGAGTTTAGACAAGGCGACCCGGCGCTGCCATTCGGGGGAGCTGGCCGGGTCACGCAGAAAGATTGTACGGAGTGAATCTTTACAGATCCGGGGTAATGGTGAGGGTCTCAGGCTCTGCAGCAGCGGCGGAATCAGCCAGCTCTGCAAAGGGATCAGCCTCCACGGATTCGCCACGGCTGGCGGCAAGCTCTTCCTCGGTCATCTCGTGCCAGGTGATTTTGCCTTCGATAATCTCGGTGAGGGCAATATCACCACACTGCATTTCGGGAGTGGTCACGATGAAGGGGTCAGAGCCGTGGTTGAGCTGCTGCACACGCTTGGAAACGATGTTGACCAGCAGCTGGTTATCGCCTACAATCTGAGCAGCCTTTTCGATAAGTTCAACTTTCATGGGGATAAAATGGTGATACTCCGCGGGGGTGCGGGTGCGGCATTGTACAATGTTACGCCTGCCATTGCAAGCCTATATTCATGTCAGCAATGGAATAAAACCCCTCCATTACCACATTTTTGCTTGTCAAGCCCTGCCCCAGCAGGTAGGATAGCACCATGTAGATAGCGCCGGGCCCGCGCCGCGGCATTTTACCCAACAAGACACACACACTCGAGTAAAAATGGCTAATTTGAACAAAGTAATGATTATCGGCAACCTGACCGCCGACCCCGAAGTGCGCACCACCCCGCGCGGCAACAGCGTGGCCGAGCTGCGCCTGGCTGTCAACCGCGTGAGCAGCGGCCCCAACGAGGGCGAACGCCGCGAGGAAACCACCTTCCTGGATGTGACCTGCTGGGGGCGCACTGCTGAAATCGCCGGCCAGTACCTGGCCAAGGGCCGCCCCGTGTTCATCGAAGGCCGTCTGCAGCAGGATATCTGGGAGGACAAGCAGACCGGCCAGAAGCGCAGCAAAATCCGCATCGTGGCCGAGAATATGCAGCTGCTCGGCAGCCGCGATGGCGGCGGCCAGTCCCAGGGCGGCGGCAGCTACCAGCAGCGTTCCAACAATTACAACAACGGTGGCGGCTACCAGCAGGGCGGCTATTCCAACGGCGGTGGCAACTACGGCGGCGGCTATTCCAACGGCGGCTACCAGCAGGGGGGGTACCAGCAGGGTGGTTACCAACAGCAGCGCCCGCAGCAGCAGCAGACGCCCCCTCCCCCCATGCCCATCGAGGAGGACGACGATATCCCGTTCTAAGTCCACGCGCAGCGTGGATATCGTCCTGCCGGCACGGCGGGATATCGTCTGCAAGGCAGATTTCGTCCGCCCCCACCCGGGGGCGGATTTCGTTTTGTTTATCAAAGCGAGGAAGTTCAGTCCCGCTTAACAAATCCGGAAGCGTACGAGACTAAAGTCCCGTGCTCCGAAATTAACAAACGCTCACCGATATTTACGACACCAACCAACTGTTCCTGCGAAATTCCTTGCGCGTTTCACGTACTAGTACTCCCGGTTCCTTCGCTACCCGCAAACCTGTTTACTTACGAGCAATCATATTGCATTCCCCCTTCGGGAATGAAAATCAGCAAATTCAAGCAAAAAAAACCGCCGGGAACAACACCCCGACAAGCATAGTCTGAATACCGTTGCTACCTCTCGGTCCTGGCGGGGTTTTCCAGCTATACCTCCGGGGGTGCTCCCGGCGGCAGGTGTGAGTATGCCAGCTACGCCCTGCCGCGTCAAGCCTTTTGTACCAGGCTGCCACAATTCCGGGGCTCCCTTACGCGGGGGTGATGAGCAGGCGGCGTTCCCTGCGGCAGGCCTGGCGACCGCCGGGCAGGTTCACACGGGCGGCAGGGGCATCTGCCGGGAGGATGGCAAGGATGGAAAGCACCAGCTCCTCGCTGATGTCTGCCACGCGGTTGAGCTGCAGGAAGCGGCGCAGGATGGCTTTCTGCAGCACCAGGGGCTGCTGCCACACAAAGGGGAGGTACAGACGCTCCTGCGGGTCGAGCATGGGCAGGGCGGTGAGGGCCGCCTCCAGTGCCTCCTGGGTCTCGCCCTGCAGGCGGGCGCTGCGGTTGAGAATGGGGGTCACATCCCGTCCCAATGCCTTGTTGAGCATGGGCAGCACCTCCAGGCGCAGGGAATTGCGCGCCACATCGGCCACGGTGTTGGTGGAATCATCCCGCCAGGGTTGCTTCAGCTGCTGCAGCCACTCCGTAATCTGGGCGCGGCGGCAGCTGAGCAGCGGGCGGATCCAGGTGATGCCGCCGGCCTCGTGCACCGGCTGCATGCCGCGCATGCCGGCAGAGCCGCGCGCCAGGTGGAACAGCACGGTTTCGGCCTGGTCATCTGCATGGTGGGCCAGCGCCACCGTGCACCCGCGCCAGCGGCGGGCTGCAGCCGCCAGCAACCAGCGGCGGGCATGCCGCCCGGCAGTTTCCAGCGAAATGCCCTGCTCTGCGGCTAGGGCGGGCACATCCACCCGCTGCAGTTCGAAGGGCACATCGAGCGCATCGCACAAGCGGGCGCAGAAGGCGGCATCGGCCTCTGCCTCGGCCTCGCGGATGCCGTGGTGCACATGCAGCGCGTGCACAGAGCAACCCTGCTGCACCAGCAGACGCAGCAGGGCCACAGAATCGCGTCCCCCGCTCAGCCCCAGCACCACCGGCTGCTGCAGGTAGGGCAGGCAGTCCGGCTCCAGGAGGAGCGTGGGTTCAGAGCTGGAATCACTCTTCGTCATCGTCTTCTTCGACGCGGCGGGACTTCTTACCCTTCTTGCCCTTGCCGGCCTTGGCAGCCTTGCGGGCCATATCGGGAGCCATCTTCTTGAACAGGGCCTCGGGGCTGGTGTCCTCATCCATTTCAAACACCTTCACCGCGCCGCTGGCATAGGCCACCAGAATCTTACCGTCGTGGCGGTCAGCCGTGCTCATGACCTGCTTCTTGAAAGTGGCCACATCAGTCACGCTTTCACCCTTCACCGGCTTGCCGTCCGAAAGCCAGGGCAGCACGTCGAGATTCTGCTTGGCCGTGGTGCGGATGCAGGAGTTCGGGTTCTCGGGGTCATCGGAGGCATCTGTCCAGGAGACATAGGAAACGCTCTTCTCATCCGCGGCAAAGGTGGCATCGGTGCCAATCTCGACGCGGTGGTCTGCCGGGCAGTGGAAAATGGAGGAAACCTTCATCTTGCCGCCCATCTGGCGCGGGAATACCACCGCATCCAGCTCCGGCGCCACAGAAAGCCACCAGCCCTCGCTCTCATCCACGGTATCGGTGTCCTCATCATCCTCCATGCCGCTGGTGGGCAGCAGGCCGGAGTGGGAGATATCCTGGCTGTACTTGGTGCCCAGCTGCACCAGCTGCTCCAGGTGGGCGCGGCATTTGGCCTCATCGCCCACGCCCATGTGGGAATAAATTGCCGTGCCGGCAATACCGGCCAGAGTTACCATGATGGCGATAACCACCATCAGCTCAATCAAGGTGAAACCGGCAGAGCGCCGGAGAGAACGGTGAAGCTTCATACCCCCCTACTCTACCATATTTCACCACCACCGCAAGAAAATTCACCCATATCCTTTGTGAATACGCAATTTTAGCTTGCAAAACAGGTTCGCGTTGCTACAATCCAGCCCATATCACCAGCCGGCAGGCTGGTCAAATTACGCAAACCCCATAAAAGACGATGAACATTCTCCACGACAAGGACGCCGATGTGAGCGTTCTCAATGGCAAGACAGTGGCCGTTATCGGCTACGGCGCACAGGGCCGCGCCCAGGCACTCTGCATGCGCGACAGCGGTGTGCATGTGATTATCGGTATCCGCCCCGGCAAGAGCTGGGACGCCGCCGCCCAGGACGGTTTTGAAGTCATGACCGTGGCTGAGGCTTCCGCCAAGGCCGACATCATCCACATCCTCCTGCCCGATGAGCACCACGGCGAGGTATACGAGACCCAGATCAAGCCCAACCTTGCCGCCGGCAAGACCCTGTGCTGCTCCCACGGTTTCGCCTATGTGTTCAAGACCATCGTTCCCCCGGCAGATGTGGACGTCATCATGGTAGCCCCCAAGGGCCCGGGCACCGAGGTGCGCCGCGTGTTCGAGGAAGGTTTCGGCTGCCCCGGCCTCATCGCCGTATGGCAGAACCCGAGCGGCAACGCCCAGCAGACCGCCCTGGCCATGGCCAAGGCTGAGGGGCTGACCCGCGGCGGCGTGCTCGAATGCACCATGCAGCAGGAGACCTACGAAGACCTCTTCGGCGAGCAGAACGTGCTCTGCGGTGGTCTGGTAGACCTCATGAAGTATGGTTTCGAGACCCTCATCGAGGCCGGCTACCCCGCCGAGATGGCCTACTTCGAATGCGTGCACGAGGCCAAGCTCATCGTAGACATCATCTACAACAAGGGCATCCAGGCCATGAACGGCGTCATCTCCAACACCGCTGAGTTCGGTGAATACTACAACGGCCCGCAGATTCTGGGTCCGGAGGTGAAGGAGAAGATGAAGGAAAGCCTCAAGCGCATCGAAAGCGGCGAGTTCGCCCGCGTATGGCTGGCCGAAGCCGCTGCCGGCGCTCCCAACCTGCTGGCCAAGCGCGCCGCCCTGGCCGAGCATCCGGTCGAAATCGTGGGCAGCAAGATCCGCTCCCTCTTCGAACGCAACTAATTCAACTTCGATATCTCGATTCGGCGGGTTGCTCCAACCCGCCGAATCTTTTTTAACCAGTACCCCACCACCATGGAAAACATCATCAACGTCGAGAAAGCCACCGTCTACCTCAGCGGGCGCGAAATCCTGCACGGCATCAACTGGCAGGTGCAGAAAGGCGAGCGCTGCTTCATCCTGGGCGCCAACGGCGCCGGCAAAACCACGCTGGTGCGCATGCTCCTGGGCTATGCCTGGCCGCTTTTCGGCGCCACGGTAGAGGTGCTGGGCCGCCGCTTCGGCACAGTGAACCTGCAGGAGCTGCGCAAGCGCATTGCCTGGGTGAGCCCGCTCATGCACCAGTGGCTGGGCGACCGCGAATGGACCGGCCGCGAGATGGTGCTCAGCGGGCCGGATGCCACCATCGGCCTCTACCGCGACCCCACCCCGGCTGAGGAGGCACAGGCCGCAGGACTCATGCGCAAACTGCGCGCCGAGCACCTCATGGAGCGCACCGTGGCCACCATGAGCAGCGGCGAGCAGGTCAAAGTGCTCATAGCCCGCGCCCTCATGACCAACCCGGAACTCATGATACTGGATGAACCCAGCGTCTACCTCGACATCGCGGGGCGTGAGTTCCTGCTCTCCACCATAGCCGAGCTGGCCACCACCCACCCGGAGCTCACCATCATCTTCATCACCCAGCGCATCGAGGACATCCTGCCCGAATTTAACCGCGGCATGATTCTGCGCCAGGGCGAAATCCAAGCCTACGGCAGCCGCGATGAAGTGCTCACCGAAACGAATCTCAAAGCCGCCTTCGACCTCGACATCCGCCTCATCCGCGCCCGCAACGGCCGCCTCTGGAGCGTGATTGAGTAAAAATGTTTTTCTTTTCCAGCATCCATTCTACTGACAAACACCATAACTCATGTATAATGAGTTCAGATAACCTCCCCCGCTTAGGGGCAGTATCTGTTGATCTGACAACTGCGCACATGGGGAGGGTTTTTGTTTTCCATGGTCACCCGCCTCACCATCGGCAGTAAGCATTCATTCGCAGCTCTATCGGCGTAAGCCGCTAACTTTCGATTCGTAAATCGTAAATCCAAAATCGTAAATCCTCGTACCCCATATCTTTGGGACACGTATGCACTCATCCTCCATGCCCCAATATAAGCTTGCAACGCAGGCGCGCACGCGGTAATGTAGTGGTCATGCAGACAAACCTCATCATCTCCCTGGAGGAATTTCCGGAGGAAGGCCGTTTCCTGAGCGGTGAACTCGATGCTGCCATCTTCGGCATCGACAGCGCCGCGCTGCGCAGCACCGGTCCGCTGAGCTATGAACTGGAAGTGCAGCTCTTCGAGACCGAGCTCATGGTGCGCGGCAGCATCACCGCCCCCTTTGAGCTGCGCTGCGACCGCTGCCTGAAGAATTTCCCCTATGTGGTGGAGCTGGATGACCTGGCATTCTCCTATGACGTGAAGGGAAAACTCGCGCTCGATGTGACCGATGACCTGCGCGAAGAGGTGGTGCTGGCCCTGCCCAGCTACCCAAAATGCGAAATTTCTGACCTTGAATGTGAAATAAATGACACTTTTGGTGATTTTAGACTGGACAAAGACCCCCAACCCGGTGTAAACTCTGCCACCCCGAGTGGCGACAGCGTCTGGGATGCACTGGATTCGCTTCCCAAAAAGTAAGCGCCGAAGCTCCACTCAATGTATCACATCTCGAAAATCTTAAACCAGATATAGAACTATGGCAGCTCCGAAACGCAGAACGTCCAAGATGAAGCAGCGCTCCCGCCTGGCCGCCCAGGCCTGGAAGGCTCCCAAGCTCGGCAAGTGCCCGAAGTGTGGCGCAGCCGTCCCCGGTCACACCGCCTGCCCGCAGTGCGGCACCTACAAGACCCAGAGTGGCGCTGAGGTGATTGTGAAGCTCGTGGACTAATCCCCACCCGCTAGCGATAAGTAAAAAGTCTTTTTCATCAACAGCCCATACCGCACAGGTATGGGCTGTTTTTGTGTTGACATAGCCCCATTATCTGGTAGAGTAGAGTCAAGTATTGTTCACACACAACCATTTTCCCTTTCATGAAGCTTGCACTCGATGCTATGGGCGGTGATAACGCACCGCAAATCAACGTGGATGGCGCCAAACTGGCACTGGCGCAGATTCCCAATCTGGAAAAAATCTATATGGTAGGCGATGGCGACACCGTAAAAGCCGCCTGCGAGGCCGCCGGCATTGCCAACCACCCGAAGATTGAATTCGTGCACGCCCCGGAAGTGGTGACCATGGAGGAAAGCGGCATCATGGCCGTGCGCCAGAAGAAGAAATCCTCCATGAGCATTGCGGTAGACCTGGTGAAGAGCGGCGTGGCAGATGCCGTGCTCTCTGCCGGCAACACCGGCGCCGCCGTGGCCGCCAGCACCATCAAGCTGCGCCTGCTGCCCGGCGTGGAACGCGCCGGCATCATCTCCCCCCTGCCCGCTGCGCATGGCAATGTGCTGGTGAGCGACACCGGCGCCAACCCGGACGCCAAACCCAGCCACATGGTAGGCTACGCCGTCATGGCCGCCCTCATGTCCCGCTACGTGTACAACCGCCCGCAGCCCAAGGTAGGCGTCATGAGCAACGGCACCGAGGACTGCAAAGGCAGCGAAACCTCACTGGCCACCTACGCCCTGCTTGATGCGCTGAACAAGAAGGGCCTGCTTCCCTTCGAATTTGTGGGCAACACCGAAGGCCACGACCTCTTTGAACACGGGCTCGATGTCGCCGTGACCGATGGTTTCACCGGCAACATCCTGCTCAAATGCGTGGAAAGCACCGCCAAATTCTTTGCCCACACCATGAAAACCGCCATCAAGAGCAGCGTGCTGGCCATGATTGGTGCGCTGGGCATGAGCAGCGTCTTCAAGACCCTCAAGAAGCGCATGAGCGCCGATGCCGTGGGCGGCAGCCCCCTCATCGGTGTGAACGGCCTCTCCATCATTGCCCACGGCTCTGCCACCGGCGTGGCCATCCTCAACGCCATCCGCATGGCCTGCGAACTGCACGAGAACAACGTGAACAAGCAGATTGTGGAAACCATGGGCAAAATCAACGAAGCCCTCAAGGAACTCGGCTCCGCAGAATAACCCCCCGCTTTTACAATACTCCCCGCCCGCAGGCGCCACCCACGCGCCTGCGGGCGGATTTTTTTGCCCCCTCCTCTCAATAACATAACAAAACAACGCATTAACATAAGACCCCTTTTCTTATGTTAATGCGAATTTCTTATGTTATTTGTTATGTTATTCATCAGAAATGCAAGTTTTTCTTATGTTTCTTCTTTACTTCTTATGTTTTGCGTTATGTTCTTCACTTCTTTCTTATGTTAACACCACCAGAACGCAAACCTGCCGAGCTCTCCGGAGCGCGGCAGGTTTTTATCATGCAGCGGCAGGAAAACGCGGCATCCGGGCATTATCGGCGGCATCCGGCATTGACAATAAACAAGTGCAGGAGTAGAATCGCGCGGGTCAATTTTCCAAACACCCCCGAATTTCCATGTACAATCCCGAATTCAAGAATCGTCTGGTGAGCGACCTGGAGGCCATGAAGGCCGCCGGTCTGTTCAAGCAGGAGCGCTACATCGACACCCAGCAGTACTCTGAGGTGGGTCTCAAGGATGGCAGCCAGGTTATCAACATGTGCGCCAACAACTACCTGGGTCTGGCCAACAGCCCGGTGCTGATGCAGGCCGCCAAGGAAGCCATTGACCGCTGGGGCTACGGCATGGCCTCTGTGCGCTTCATCTGCGGCACGCAGACCCTGCACCAGCAGCTCGAGGAGCGTCTCAGCGCCTTCCTCGGCACAGAGGACACCATCCTCTTCGGTTCCTGCTTCGATGCCAACGGCGGTCTGTTCGAAGGCCTGCTGGGCAAGGAAGACGCCATCATCTCCGACTCTCTGAACCACGCTTCCATCATTGACGGTGTGCGCCTGTGCAAGGCCGCCCGCTACCGCTACGCCAACAACGACATGGCAAACCTGGAAGCCAAGCTGCAGGAAGCCAAGGCTGCCGGCGCCCGCACCATCCTGATTTCCACGGACGGCGTATTCTCCATGGACGGCATCGTGGCCAGCCTGGACAAGATTCACGAACTGGCAGAGAAGTACGGCGCGCTGGTGCACTTTGACGAATCCCACGCCACGGGCGTGCTGGGCAAGCGCGGTCGCGGTACGCACGAGCACTGCGGTCTCTTCGGCAAGGTAGACATTACCTCCGGCACCTTCGGCAAGGCTCTGGGTGGTGCATCCGGTGGCTACATCTCCGCCAAGAAGGAGATTGTGGACATGCTGCGCCAGAAGGCCCGTCCGTACCTGTTCTCCAACAGCGTGATGCCCGCCATCGCCGCCACCACCATCAAGGTGCTGGACATCCTCGAGGAATCCACCGAGCTGGTGGAGCGTGTGCAGAGCAACGCTGCCTACTTCCGCAAGGGCATGGAGCAGTGCGGGTTCACCCTGGCAGGTGCCGGCCACGCCATCGTGCCGGTGATGATTGGCGATGCCGCCCTCTCCCAGCGCATGAGCAACCGCCTGCTGGAGCTCGGCGTGTACGCCATGGGCTTCTTCTACCCGGTGGTGCCCAAGGAGCAGGCCCGTATCCGCACCCAGATTTCCGCTGCCCACACCACCGAGCAGCTCGACCGCGCCATTGCCGCCTTTGCCCAGGCCGGCCAGGAGCTCGGCCTCATCAAGTAACCACTTGCAGCAACAGCTGCCCCCTTCCCCACCCGGCGGCCCCCGGGTGGGGATTTTTCATCTCCGCTACCCTTCTACATTGATATCCAACAAAAGAGCAACATCGGAAACCCGAGCAGCTTCACCATATCTTTTATTCCAGTCAGCAAGCATTGCAAGCCGCTGATTTTGCTTGTCATCGGGTGGGGTTGACAGTATAATGGGCACAGCATGTCAGGAAAGCGGTTTTTCACCCCCATTCGTTTGATAACGCTGGGGCTCCTGGGCGTAGGAGCCATAGCGGTGGGGGTTATTGCCTACATGAACCACGATGCTGACAGCGGACCTGTATCCCCCGCCGTTGCAGGCATTTACGGGCAGGATGTACCCCCGGCCACCGTGCCGGAGCAGCTGCTGCCCGGCCTGGTGCTGCTCACCCCGCACCAGCTGGCGCTCACTCCGCTGGTGGATGGATTCCAGAGCCCCTGCGGCACGGTGCGCGGCGGCTTTGTGTACGACGCCCAGCCCTTCAACACGCACAATGCCCAGCGGGGCGGCCACCACACCGGCTGCGACATCAACGGCATTGGCGGCGAAAACTCTGACCTGGGGCTGCCGGTGCATGCCGCCGCCCGCGGGCTGGTGGTCTACTGCGGTGAACCCTCCGCCGACTGGGGCAAAGTAGTGGTGCTGGCGCACCGCCTGCCGGGAGATTCCCGCATCATCCAGACCCTGTATGCCCACCTGGACAAGAGCATTGTGCGCCAGGGGCAGCTCGTGGGGCGCGGTGAGCCCATCGGCACCATCGGCACGGCTAATGGCAACTACCTGGCCCACCTGCATTTTGAAGCCATTTCCTCCATCTGCACCGAGGCCGGGCAACCCGCCTATGTGCAGCAAGGCACCATGAACCGCCTTGACCCGCAGCAGCTCATTGCTGCACACCCGGCACCCGCCGTGCCGGACCCCTACGAAAGCATCCGCCGGCTCCGCCTGCGCGAAGCCTCACTGCAGCAACCTGCAGCCCCCGCTGCCGAAATGCCTGCCGGCACCGTACCCGTCAAACCATCACAATTTCTCTAAAGAACCCTTTTTCACGTTATGAAACGCAATATCCTTCTTTTCGTCTGCGCCTTCCTTGCCACGCTGGGTGTGTGTGTCGGCGTGTTCATGCTGCTCAAACAGCAGGCCAACAAACAGGCCGATGAAGCCGCTGCCCAGGCCACTGCCTCCACTGCTGCCACAAGCACCCCGGACCCCGGGCCCACCCCGGAGCCGCAGCCTGAGCCCCAGCCCGAACCCGCCCCGGCACCTGCCCCCACCCCCGAACCGGTAGTCGAACCCCAGCCGGAACCCACTCCGGAACCGCAGCCCGAACCCCAGCCGGAACCCGCCCCGGAGCCGCAGCCTGAGCCGGTGCAGCTCAAGGAACAGCCCCGCAATGCCGAGCACAAATCAGCCCTGACCGCCGCCGCCGTGCTGGAGGCCAAGGACCCCGCCGCCGCGCTGCAGGAGCTGCTGGCCAAGGGCGAAATCACCCAGGAAGCCGCAGAGCAGCTGGCCGCCTGGGGAACACGCCACAAGGTGAAAGCCGTGGAGGAAGTGGGCAACAGCCGCCGCCCGAACGGCGACCGCGTGACGCGCTACCGCCTGGTGTCTGAAGATGGCGGCGAGGACCTCCTCATTGACGTGGTGAGCGTGAAGGGCGGCAAGGTGTTCATTGAATCCGCCAAGCCCAGCTCCTCCGACAAGACCAAACTCGCACCCGGTGCAGACTCCATCACCGTGGCAGAAGGCTTTGTGGAAGCCGTGCGCCGCGGCAACATGACCGTGGCCCGCACCATGGTGACCGGCGATATGGTATCTGACGCCACCGTGGCAGGCCTCTGCATGATTTTCGAGGAAGGCGAATTCAAGCTGCGCGAGCAAGCCCCCATCCGCAACACCTTCAGCACGGAAAACAACGCCGGCTACCTCGTCTACGTGCTCTCCCCCATCAGCACCCGCCCCGCCAACGTGGGCATGGAGCTCACCCGCATTGAGGGGAATGACTGGCGCGTCAAAGCCGTGGCGCTCGATGCCCTGCTGAGCAGCTACGAAAGCATCGCCTCCGATGAAGGCGGCCACTACTTCCCCATCGTGAAGAACCCGAAGGGTGGCGACTCCCTGGCCCTGTTCTTCGCCTTCAATGAATTCGAGCTCACCCCGCGCTCCAAGCGCCAGCTGCAGATTGTGGCAGAACTGCTCAAGGCCAGCAAGGGCAAGCTCGACATCAGCGGCCACACCGATGACGTGGGCTCCGAGAAGTACAACCTGCAGCTCTCCATCCGCCGTGCAGAAGCCGTGAAGGAAGCCCTCGTTTCCTTCGGCGTGGATGCCGCCCAGATTTCCACCGAAGGTATGGGCAAAACCCAGCCCCGCCGCTTCTACACCACCGAGGATACCACCGAGCAGATTGACTACATCCGCGGTGAGAACCGCCGCGCTGAAATCTACCTCGACTTCGAGTCATGATGCCCACCCTCACGGCGCATGATTATGCCGCCGAGCTCAACCCCGAGCAATACGCCGCCGTAACCACCACGGCGGCGCAGGCACTGGTGATTGCCGGTGCCGGCAGCGGCAAGACCCGCACGCTGACCTACCGCGTGGCGTGGCTGCTGGAGCATGGCGTAGCCCCCTGGCGCATCCTGCTGCTCACCTTCACCAACAAGGCCGCGCGGGAAATGCTGGAGCGCGTCACCGCCCTCACCGGGGCAGATGCCGGGCAGCTCTGGAGCGGCACGTTCCACTCCATCGCGAACCGCCTGCTGCGCCGCCACGCCGACCGCCTGGGCTACCTGCCCGGCTTCACCATCTTCGATTCGGATGACCAGCGCGCGCTCATGAAGGCGCTGGTGAAGCAGTTTGCAGGCAAGATGACCAAGGCAGACCGCTTCCCGAAGCCGGAGCTGCTGCTCTCGCTGCACAGCCTGGCCGTAAACACCGCCAAAGACTGGCACCAGGTGCTGAGCACCGAATACCCGTATCTGGAAACGCACGAGGACATCATCGGCAAGATATACGCCGAATACACCGCCCGCAAGCGCTCCCTCAACGTAATGGATTTTGACGACCTGCTCACCAACCTGCTGCGCCTGCTGCAGGAACACGCCGATATCCGCCGCGGGCTGCAGGAACGCTTCCTCCATGTGCTGGTGGATGAGTACCAGGACACCAACACCCCGCAGGATGAGATTGTGCGCCTGCTGGCGGGGGGAACGGGCAGCTGCCTCATGGCCGTGGGGGATGATGCGCAGAGCATCTATTCCTGGCGCGGGGCCAATGTGGAGCACATCCTGCGCTTCACCGAGCAATACCCGCAGGCAGAGGTGCACCGCATCACCACCAACTACCGCAGCCTGCCGCCCATTCTGGCGCTCTCCAACGCCGCCATCTCCCTCAACGAAAACCAGATTCTCAAGGAACTGCGCGCCGCCCGCGCCGGGGATAACTTCAAACCCGCCGTCATCCCCGCCCCGGATAACCGCACCGAAGCCGCCTGGGTGGCCCGCCGCATTGATGAGCTCATGGGCAGCGGCATTCCCGGCAAAGACGTCGCCATCCTCTACCGCGCCCACTTCCACAGCATGGATGTGCAGATGGAGCTCACCCGCCAGCATATCCCCTTCCGCATCACCAGCGGCCTGCGCTTCTTTGAACAGGCACACGTCAAGGATGTGGTCGCCTTCCTTCGCCTGCTCTGCAACCCGCGCGATGAAATCGCCTTCCGCCGCATCGTGGGCACCTTCCCGCGCGTGGGAGATGCCACCGCCGGGCGCATGTGGGCCCAGTGGCTCGCCGCCTACGAAGCATGGGCAGCGGCCCACCCCGGCCAGGTAGCGCTGACCGACCCGCACAGCAAAGTCATGGAACCAGCGGTGAAGGTGAGCCCGGCGATACGCCCCCCGTGGGCGGCCTTCCTGAGCCTCATGGACAGCCTGCACCCGGCAGACCACACACTGCTGCCCGCCGAGCTGGTGCACGCGGTGCATGCCTACCTGGTGCCCTACCTGAGCCACGCCTACGATAATTACGAGGAACGCGCCGAGGACCTGGCGCAGCTGGCGCGCAACGTGGGGCAGGAGGAGAACCTGGAAGAATTCCTGGCGCAGATTGCCCTGCTGAGCGAGGTGGATACCCCCACCGCCACCGATGATGACTGCGTGACGCTGAGCACCATTCACCAGGCCAAGGGGCTGGAGTGGAAAATCGTGTTCATCATCTTCCTGGGAGAGGGGCAGTTCCCCCACCGCCGGGTGATTGAAAGCGGCAGCACCGCCGATATTGAGGAAGAAACCCGCCTGTTCTACGTGGCCGTCACCCGCGCGCAGGACCAGCTCTACCTCTCTTTCCCGCGCTACAACGGCCGCAGCTACGACGCGCAGTTCTGCCCGCCCTCCCGCTTTCTCACCACCCTGCCGCCGGAGCTCATGCAGCTCTGGGGCGCAGATTAACCCCCCCATAAGGAAGCCCCCCGGTGCCAGTGTGGCGCCGGGGGGCTTCTGCTTGTTTAAGGTTGCCTTACTTGGCGTTCACCACCTCATCGAGCGGGAGGATGATGAAGCCGATACCGCGGTTGCCGTTCTTGCCGTTGTTGTGGCAGGTTTCGTAGATAATGCCCACGTGGTCGGCATCCACCATTGCCTGGCAGGAATAGCCCATGCAGCGGCGCGTGTCGTACAGCAGGCCGGTGTTCCAGGTCTTGCCGTCATCGCGCGAGGCGCGCACCGTCATCAGGCTGCGGGGGTACTTCTGCGGGTTGGAGAAGAGCAGCAGCTTGCCGTACCTGGCGGAATCCACGGCAATGATAGAGCCCTGGCAGGTGGGTTCCACCAGCGCGGAGCAGTTGGTCTCATGCGCCTGCCAGGTCTTGCCCAGGTCGCGGGTCACATACACCACGCGCTTGCCGGCCCAGGTTTCATTGCGGCAGTTAATCATGATGGCACCGTCCTGCAGCTCCACCACCTGGCATTCGGAAGTCTTGTGGGGCACACCGGTGCCGTATGCCCAGGTCTTGCCGCCATCCCTGGAGTAGCAGATGGTGCTCATGCAGTTGGGGTTGGCGGCGCGGTCCCATATCTGGGCGGGGAAGACGATGGTGCCGTCCTTCAGGCAGATGCCATTACCCGGGCCTGCCAGAATGGTGGTCCATTCCTCTTTCTTAATCTGGCGGGTGGGGTTCACATATTCCTTGCACCAGGTCTTGCCGTCGTCATCGGAATACACCATGCCCCACTGGCCGGTCTTGTCCTTATCGAAACCGGTCTTAGAAGTCCAGAGCGAAGCACCGCCGCCGAAATGGCACACCAGGGACTGCAGCCAGATGCGGCCGGTCTTGTCCTGCACGATGCAGGGGTCACCGCAGCCATTGGCTGCGCCGGGGCCGGCATCCATGCTCACCTCGGGCAGGGTCCAGGTCTGGCCGCCATCGGTAGAGCGCACCGTGGCCACGTCAATATCGGCGCAGAGGTCGCCCTCGTGGTTGTAGCGGGCATCGAAACAGGCAATCAGCGCACCGCTGGCCGTGCGGATGAGGCCGGGAATGCGGAAAGCCGTGCAGTCGCGGCGGGCGGCACCGCCCGGCTGGTTGCCCACGGTTTCGCCAGGCAGGCCGAGCATCACACCCACACGCTGGGTCACGGGGGCCTGCCCGGGGACATATTCCTTGCCGCCCATGGTGATTCTCACATCACTGAAACTGATGCTGGCGCCCACAGGGGCAGCACCTGCGGGCTGCACATCCAGCCACAGGTTATTCTCACCGCCGTGGAGCGTGCCGGTGGTGTTGATGACCACGGTGCCATCTGCCAGGGGAACAGCGTGGCCATATTCGCGGGTGTTGCGGAAATCGAGCCCGTCTGCCTGGCCGCTGCGCAGGGTCACACCTGCCACCAGGGCGGGGTCAGATACCTTGAGGCTCACCTTCTGCACCGCCACGGGGTTGGAAGCGCCCTGGCTCTTCACATTCAGCGCCAGCACCGGGTTATTCAACGCGCGCTTCATGATGGGGAAAGCGCCGGGGTTCACGAGGCTCACACCCTGAATCACCATGGGACCGATCATGAGCTCCAGGTCATCAATAAGAGCGCCGCCACCCTCTGCCGCGGTGCAGACAAAACGCAGCGCCGTGGCGCCGGCGGGGGTAACCCATTCCAGATGGTTGTGGTAGCCACCCACCCCGCTATTTTCCAGTCGGAGCAGTTCTTTTTCGCCTTGCGGAGTGATAGCCACCACGCGGAAATTGAAGGGAGCGCGGCTGGTCCAGCGTTCCATCCAGCACTGGGCGGGGGTGTCCACCTCCAGCGGCTTGCGGAGCTGCAACGTGGCGCTGTTGTCCTTGCCGCCCTGGAGGCGCAGCGCCATGGCGCTGTTGCGACCATGGCCGCGGTTCATTTCTGCCTGCCCGGCGGTGGCAGTGAGTGTGCCATAGGCGCATTCCAGACTGGTGAATCCACCTGCCGGCAGATTCTCAAACGTTTCCACAGCCCCGGAAACCCCGGTGGCCAGCATTGCTAAGAGAAATTTCCGATACATGATTCCTCTATATAACACACCGGGCAAACCGGTACAAGCAAAAACAGGCGGCTTCCCATCAGCCGCCTGTTAAAAATTCATGCTTTCGCCTTCTTCTTTCCTTTTTTCTTACCCTTTTTTCCCTTCTTGCCCTTCTTGCCCTCACCGGCACCCTGGGCGGGTTTTACCGCCACTTCCTTGCCGGTCACGATGGTTTCGAGCGGCAGGCGGATGAAGCCGATGCCGCGGTAATCCGTCTCGCCATTCTTGTGGCAGGTTTCGTAGATGATGCCCACGTGGTCGGGGTCAGTCATGGCAATGCAGGAGTAGCCCATGCAGCCACGCACATCATAGAGCACGCCATCGCTCCAGGTCACGCCTTCATCGCGCGAGGCGCGGATGCTCATGTTGCTGCGGCCGTGAATCCAGGGGTTGGAGAAGAGCATCAGGCGGCCGTATTTCTTGGTTTCCACCGTCACCAGGGAAGCCTGGCAGGTTGGATCATTGAGCGTGTTGTTGTTGGTCTGGTGCGGTTCCCAGGTCTCGCCCAGGTCTTTGGTGACATAGACAATGCGCTTGCCCTGGTAAGCCTCGTTGCGGCAGTTGAGCATGAGGGAACCGTCCTGGAGCTCCACCACCTGGCACTCCGAGGTTTTGGCCGGTACGCCGTTACCCATGGCCCAGGTCTTGCCGCCGTCCTTGGAGTAGCAGATGGTGCTGCGGCACACGGGGTCTGCGCCGTTCTGCCAGATCTGGGCCGGGAACACAATCACGCCCTTTTTCGTGCAGATACCATTGCCCGGGCCAGCGAGAATGAGGGTCCACTCATCCTTTTTCACCTGGTCGGTCACGTTGACTATCTTGCTCCAGGTCTTGCCTTCGTTATCGGAATACACCATCTCCCACTGGCCGGTCTTTGAGGGGTCTGTACCCGTGCCGGAAGCATTGATAGCGCGCGCGCCGGGGGCAAAGTGGCAGGCGAGCGCCTGCATCCAGATGCGGCCCTTCTTATCCTGCAGAATGCAGGGGTCACCGCAGCCGTTGGCCATGCCGGGGCCGGAGTCCATGTTCACCTCCGGCATGCTCCAGGTCTGGCCGCCATCGGTAGAGCGCACCACGGCCACGTCAATATCACGGCAAAGGTCTACCTCGTTATCATAACGGGCATCGAACACGCCCAGCAGCGTGCCTTTCTTTGTCTGGATAAGTCCGGGAATGCGGAAAGCGGCGCAATCGCGGGCATCGCCCTCCAGCTGGCCCACCTTATCGCCGGGGAAACCGAGCATGATACCGATGCGCTGGGTCACCGGCTGCATTTCAGGCTCAATCTGCTTGCCGCCAATGCTGAGCTTCACCCCGCTGAACGACACCGTAGAGCCGATAACGGCAGAATCGCTGGGCTGCACATCCAGCCACAGGTTATTTTCACCGCCTTCCAGCGCCTGGGTGGATTTGATGACCACCTTGCCGCTTTCGGAGGGGGCGGCAGAGCCGTATTCCACGCTGTTCTTGAAATCCATACCATTAGCGCTGCCGCTGCGCAGGGTCACCTTCGCCACCTGGGCGGGGTCATCCACAGTCAGCTCCACGCGCTCCATCACCTTGGCGTCTTCCTCGCCCTCGGTCTGAATGCTGATTTTCACAGCGGGGTTGAACGTGGCACGCTTCATGAGCGGCCACACGCCGGGATTGTGCACACTCACATCACCCAGCTTCATCTTGCCCATCATGAGGCTCAGGTCATCAATCAGCACGCCTGATTTCTCGGGCGTATCAGCCACCAGGCGCAGTTCCTTGGTGCCCTTGGGCAGGGTAATGTCAATCTTATGATTAAAGCCGCCATGGCCCAGACCCTTCAGCTCCTTGAGCTGCTGCTCACCACTACCGGTCACCGCCACCAGCTTCACGCTGAACGGGTCCTTCTTGGTCCAGCGCTCCAGCCAGAAGGTGCAGCGGGTGTCTTTTTCCACCGGGCTGGCCAGCTTGATGCCCACCTGCTTGCCGGCACCACCGGCAATGCGCAGCGACTGGCTGCCAGTGCGCGCCCGCTTATAAATTTCCGCGGCACCAGGCTCAGCACTCAGCGAACCATACTCCAGAGCACCGCTGGTGATGCCACCAGCCGGCAGATTCTCAAAACTTTCGGCACCCCAGGCCAATCCACAGGCCAGCAAGGTATAAAGGGATTTTCGGAACATGCTGCCAGTATACCCTAAATCTGCCCCGCTGGCAAGCATTCAAAAACACAATGTGCAACCTCCGGGCCTGTTTCAGATTTGCTGGTGGATATGTTCGTCAAAACATGCTAACGTGATTAAA
>JAFNWZ010000100.1 GCA_017379255.1 Akkermansia sp.
AAAAAAGCAGCAGGATTTAGTAAAGAATCCCAGCTTTCTTGAGGGTGTTGTAGGCACCGTTCTTGGAGATGGTGCGCAGGGCCTTGCAGGAAATCTTCATGCGCAGGTAACCACCCTTGCCACCGTTGAGCTCGGGAACCCAGATGCGCTTCTCCTGAAGGTTGGGATACACGGTGCGGTTCACCACCTTGGTGACGTGACGGCCGATACCACCCTTCTTCTTGGCAAGACCGGAACGATGAATGCGGCGGCCCTTGTGCGGCATGGCAAATGTGATGTTGCAAATACGGGACATAAGATGTTCTAGGTGATGTTAAAAATTAATGCGGTGCGCTATTTTACACAATTTGGGTGTGGCGTCAAGCAAAACTACATCTAAAGGGGGAATTTTTTGAAGTTTCCTGCCGGGTAAGCCGTTGGATGTAAAAAAAACACTGGAATATTTGTGTGATTCAAACAAAAACGGAGTAGTGCTGCGCCAGAGTTTCAGAAGCAACGAATATTTTATGAAGATGAACAAGAGAGTGACATGCCTGGCCGTGATGCTGGGGGCAGCCCTGGGGCTGAGTTCCTGTGCGGTGTATGATTATCCGGTGTATACGAGCGCCTCTGTGGGGGTGGGCGGGCCGGGGTGGAGCGCATCTGCGGCGTGGTCAGATGCCCGGTATGATGTGAATGGTTTTCCGATTTTCGGTTATTCGTATGGCCAGCCGGTGTACGGCTACACGGCCAGCGGTGCGGCGGTGTTCACCTTTGCGGCCCTTACATCGAGCTGCTGGGTGCCCAGCTGGGGACCGGCGCACTGGTACTGCGGGCATTGGCATTACCCGCGGCATATTCACCGCGTGAGTTGCCCGCCGAAACACCCGGCGTGGCATCATCCCGGGCGGCATTCCATAGCGTACCACCGCCCGGCTGCTCCTTCCAGGCCGGCGGTGCATCACCGCCCGGTGGCTCATCATAAACCGGCCGTGAATCATAAACCCGCGGCCCAGCACAAACCGGCCGTGAATCACAAACCAGTGGTGCAGCACAAGCCAGCTGTGAATCACAAACCGGTGAAGCAGCCGCGCCCGGTGGTGCAGCACAAGCCAGCTGTGAATTCCCGGCCTGCTGTGGCACAGCGCCCGGCGCAGCGCCCAGCTGGCGTGCAGCGCCCGGCAGTGAGCCGTCCGGCAGCGTCTCATCGTCCGGCGCTGGTGAGCCGTCCTGCGGTGAACCGGCCTTCGGGTTCCCGTCCGGGCATGTCTCGTCCTTCAGGGGGAGGCGGGCACCGCAATAGCAGTGGCGGGCACCAGGCGCGCCGGCGTTAACCCCTTTTCTTGTCCGGTATAGCAGTAACACAAGGCCCCCGGTTCCACTGAGTGGAGCCGGGGGCGAATGGTCTGTTGCAACTACCCCGTCAGGGATCAGAGTTTTCTGCCGAATGCCAGGCGGTCGTATTGCTCGTTGGCGTAGCGGTGCTGCGGGTGGCTTGTGCGCATGTAAGCCTCGTGCAGCGGGTGGGCGGGGTCATGCGCAATGCGGTGGGCCTCGCTCTTGCGGTCGGGTTCCTTGCCGGTGTGCAGGGGGGCTTCCTCCATGAGACTGGCTGCCTCGAGCATCAGGCGTGCAAAATCCGGGTTAGCGCGCAGGGCTGGGTTTTCCATGAGCGCTTCCACGTTGATGCCGGCTCGTTCGCCCATGGTGCGCAGGAACGCGCCGATGGTGTTCATGTTGCTTTCATACGCCGGGCCCCAGCTTTGCTGCAGCACGGCATCTGCCTGCTCCACGGCGGCATTCTGCTGCATGTGGCAGCGCTCCATGTAGCGTCTGCCTTCGTCGGTGTACCGTTCCACCAGGGCGGCGAGCGCCTTGGGGGGTACGCCGTATTCATGCGCCACGCCGCTGAGCTGCTTGACCAGCTCCTCATTCCAGATTTCATCAGGGGTATTCTGCGGGCGCTCCATCAGGAAATCCTCTGCCTTTTCCGGCAGCCCCATGGCGGCGCGGAACGCCGCCATGCGGGCAGAATCGGTGGCATCGGGGTAGCCGCGCAGTTTTTCCAGATTGGCATAGCTCTTGGCCAGGGCCTCCGGGCGGTGGAATTTGGAGAGAGTGGCCGCGTGCGGCTGCAGCTCTTCAAAGCGGGTGAACCAACCGGGAGTGAAATCGCCTTCTGCATTCATGACCGGGGCGGTCACCGGTTCAGCCACGGGCTGGTTCTGCTGGGTGGGTACGTTGTGTTCTTCAGTATTATCCATCGTTTTCTGTTTGGTTTTGTGTTGCTTCCTGCCGGGCCAGTGCCAACTGGCGGCGAATGACAAGGAAGATTTCGCGGTGCGCATCGCGGCGCATGGCATCCAGCGGGTCATAGCTGCCTGCCTTGCCCTGGAAAACCGGCAAATCGGTTTCAAAGCGTTGCTCTAAATCAGCCAGCACCTGCTCAGCCTCCGGGTGTGAGAACACCGCCAGCAGTCGGCGGCGCTCCAGCCGTGCCTGTTCCAATTGTGGGTTACGCCGGTAAATCATGGGGCATGGGTGGGGGTGTCTGTTGGGTTTCGGCCTCGCGTTTGCGGCGCAGGCGTTTCACGCTGACCTCCGGGCGCAGAATCTCCTCCGGCACACCGTCGAGGCGCGCGGCCATGCGGAACGTGCGGTCCAGATCCACGTGGTCCAGCAGCTGGGAATCCATGCCGGCCATGCCTTGCAGACGCTGGAGGGTGCGGGTGATGCCTTCTGATTGCAGGCGGCGCATCACCTGGGCTACCCGGCCCTGGTAAACAACCTGTGGCAGTTCAATGCCCGGTTCGCCGTGGCGGTCCGGCTGCAGCACGGTGGCGGGCGGCTGCGGGAAGCGCCCCTGGCGGAACAGCAGCGCGAATACGCGTTCCATGAGCGGGCGGAAATCGCTGGCAAAGAGAGTGAACGAGGGCGAGAACAGCATCACGCGCTCATTTTCGCGGGCGTAAATCTCGCTGGCGGTCATCTGTTGCTTCTGCTCGCTCCACAGCTCCAGCATGGGGATGAAGAATGCGCGCCGGATGGCTTCCTGTTTCTGGCGCAGGCGGTCCATGCCCACATCGTACCGCCCTTGTGTGGCCCACTCGCGGGGGAATCCCAGACTGGCACTTTCCGGGTTGATGAGCGTGCGCCCGCCGGCGCGTAAATCCACCTCGCCAGCCTGGTTGGCCAGCTCCAGAATGCGGGGAAATGCGGCCACTTCGCCCAGCATGTCGAGAATCCGGTTGAGGAATTGCGCCTGGCGGATATCCGGGTAGACCAGGCGGGCCGGTGCCAGGCCATACGGCCCTTCGCCCCAGCGCAGGAAGCGGGTCACCATGTAGGGCATTTCCCGGTAGCCGCTTTCCTGCACGGCGCACTGGTCATCCAGGCTGTAGTAAATGCTCTCGAAGGGCATGTTGCGGGCGTTGTCGCGGCTGCGCACCCGTTTGGCGCGGGGACGCACCACATGCAGGAAGCGCAGCACCCCTTCGTGCGGGTTGCGCGCATTTTCCAGCAGTGCCCGGCCGCGGGGGCCGAGCGCACTGGTGCCGAACTTGGCAGCAGCCTGGTGCGGGGTGAACGTGAATTCTCGCATGTAGGTATCCATGCTGCCTTCATCATTTTCGGCGCACACAAAATCCCCGCAGGGAATATGGCGGAAAAGCAGGCTGCCGCTGCGGGTGCTGCCGCAATACAGGCTGCCGGTGCCCAGCCCTACGCGGTCCAGGAAACATTCATGCAGCGCGGTGTAGAAATTGCTCTGCGCCAGTTCCCGGTTGGCAATTTCCGAACAGCGGTTGTACCAGGATTCAGCCTCGTCTCCGGCATCGGTAAGCGGGCAGCTCCATTTGAACCACAGTTCATTGCTGGGCGTCATGTAGCTCATGTGTCCGCTGGCCAGTTTCTGGCAGGCTTCCACGGCGGTGGTGTCGCTCAGGTGGTGGGCAGCCGGGGCCTCTGCCGTCTCATAGCCGGATTCGGAGTGCTGGCGTTCGGGCAGCACATAGTGCCGCAGCGTGTCCCACCAGCTGTCCCAGGGGGCGCGGGCGGCTTTAAGGCTCTGGTAACTCTGAAGTAGTGTCTGCATCAGCCCAGGGTGTTGTTAGCCGAATCGACCGAGGAGGTGGTCTGCTTGCGGCGGTGGTTGCTCAGGATGGTGGAAAGCAGGCCTTTTTTCTGAGCATTGGTCTGCTGGGTGGCTTCCCGGCTCAAATCGGTGCTGGTCTGGGTAGCGACCGGAAGCGGGGCGGGGGTGGCGGTGTAGTGATTGCTGCTGCTGAATCCCATGATATAATAATGTGAGTTAGTGTTTGCGTAAGAACCCGGTCCAGGGGAGCTGGTGGGGGCGCTCATGGCGCAGCCCGCGCTGGAAACACAGCCAGTGCTGCGGCGGCAGGGCGGCAGCCAGCCTGCGGGCCAGCGCCACATCTCCCACCAGCAGGTGCACATACCAGGCATCTGTTTCGGGGAAACAGTGTTCCAGCTGCGTCCACATGCGGGGCTGAGTACTCAGTACGGGTTTCATGAGTGCCACCAGCTGCGGCATTAGCAGCACCACTCCCTGCGGGTGTGCTGCCAGCGCGGCAAGATCTGCTTCCATATCGCGGCCTGCTGCGTGGTAATACTGCTGTGCCTGCACTCTGGCATCCGGGGTCATGCACAGGAATGTAGTATGCCCGTGGCGGTAAATCCAGCACCAAAGAACAAGCGGTTCACCGTTCCGCGCGGGCATCGCTGCCGGGTGTGTGAATTGAGTTGCCTGCCGGCGGCGGGTGTGCCAGAGTTATCAGCGTACTATTTTTTTTCGCTTACCATGACTACAACACCCGAAAACACACCGCCCACTGCGCTGGATATCTGCAATCTGGCGCTCAGCCGGCTGGGAGAATCCCCCATTGCTGCGCTCGACCCCAACGGCAGCCTGCCTGCCCGCCTTTGCTACATGCATTACCACCCGGTGCGCCGGGAGGTGCTCTGCGCCCACCGCTGGAGCTTTGCCACGGTGCTCACCACGCTGACCAGCTCAGAGGAACCCGTGGGTGATGATACGCACCAGCTGCGCCATAGTCTGCCGCCGGATTGCCTGCGGGTGCTGGGGGTGAACAGCCGCAGCTGGACTCTGCGCGGCAGAGCCGTGTATACCCCCAGCCCGAGCATCCGTGTTCTTTACATAGCCGATGTGGAGGATACTTCGCTCTTTGAGCCGCTGTTCATCGAGGCGCTGGTGCTGCGGCTGGCGTGGAAACTCTGCATTCCGTTGATTAACAGCACTACCGCCCGCCAGGCGCTGGGCGAGGAATACCAGCGCGTGGCACTGCCCACCGCAGCGCATTTCAATGCCGTGCAGAATATGTCGAACGATTCCCACCCGCTTTACCGCCTCTGGAGGGGCAGCATGTCGGGCCAGACCGAATAAACCACCCGTCCGCAGAACTGCCCATGAAAGCTATAGATTTTGCCTGCCGGTTCCTGACCCGGGTGCAGAAAGATGACCTCTCGCCTGCTGCCCGGCTGGTTCTCATTGCCGTGGCGGCGGGGCTGGAGGATAAGTGCGATATTGCGCATGAAACAGCCCTGTCTCCCAGTGTGTGCACCACCCAGCTGCGCCACCTGGAGCAATTGGGCGAGGTGCGTATCATCAGCCCGCTTTCGGAACGCTATGTGATTGCCCCCGCGGGCAAGGCCCGCGTGCGCCGCTTGTTTGATTTCCACCTTGCACCCCATGGCTAAGAAACGTTTTCTGAGTATTGAGGAGAAACGCAGCTGGCTGGCAGATATTTTTCGCGATACTGCCGGGGAATACAGCCAGGCAGATAAGTTCAAGGCCATGATTGAAGACACTCGCCTGGCCATGCTGGCAGAGGAGGCAGCCAAGCCGGCACCCCAGCAGGCCACACTGCCGGGGATTCCGCGTGAGTTGCTGGAGCATCTGCCCCCGCCGCTTAATCAGGCCTGATGCAGCGGCTGGCGCTGGAGCGGGAAGGCCCCGGCCAGGTGGTTCACCTCTGGTCTGCCACCTGGCGGCAGCAGCACCTCGATGATATCCATGCGCGTGGGAACTGGTTGCTCCAGCCTGCGCAACCAGAGCATGGCGGCGCGGCGCAGGAGCTGGCGTTTGTGTTCATTCACGCGCCGTGCCGGGCGTCCCGCGCCGGTGTGCAGCGCGCTTTTCACCTCCACGAATACCAGCATGTCGCCTTGGCGGCAGATGATATCCACCTCGCCGCCAGTGCCCATGCGGAACTGGCGGCGCAAAATCTTGTATCCCCGGGCCCGCAGCCAGGAGCATGCCACCAGTTCGCCGTATGCGCCCACATAGGCGCTGCGCGGGCGCGTGCCATCAGCCCAGGGGCAGTTCCAGTTGTGTAACAGGCGCAAACGTGCGGCGATGGTGTATCGTAATTCCATGCTCGTGTATGGCTTGCATGTGGGCTTTGGTGCCGTATCCTGCGTGGCGGGCAAAGCCGTATGCCGGGAACTGGCGGTCAAGTTCGTTCATGTAGTGGTCACGCCACACTTTGGCCAGAATGCTGGCGGCGGCAATGCTCAGGCAGCGGGCATCACCCTTCACGATGCTGCGGCTCGGCAGCGGAAAACCCGGCACCGGCAGACCGTCAATCAGGCAGAAATCAGCCCCTCCGGGCAGGCCTTCTGCGGCGCGGCGCATGGCCAGGTGCGTGGCGCGCAGGATGTTCAGCTCGTCGATTTCCTGCACCGTTGCCTGCGCGATGCACTTCTGCACCGTATCATCCTCCATCAGCGCGGCGTAGAGCACCTCGCGTTTCCTGGCGGTCAGTTTCTTGGAATCATTCAGCCCCGGCAGGGAGTAGCCGGGGGGCAGAATCACCGCGGCTGCCACCACTGGTCCGGCCAGCGGGCCGCGGCCTGCTTCGTCAATACCGCATACGCGGGCGTAGCCTTCACTGTGTGCGGCCAGTTCCTCGCACATATCCGGCGGTGTTGTGGGGGCGGGAGTGCGGCTCATTTCTTTTTCTTGTTGCGGTTCTGGTGTGCCTGTTCGCGCAGGCTGCGGGGCAGGGGGGCTCCCTCTGCCTGGGTGTAGAGCGCTTCTATATCATCCAGATAGCGGCTTATGGGGGTATCCGGACCGGGGTTGTTGAGACGCAGCATCTGCATGGTTTCCAGATACGAGTCGAATGACCTGCCGCGTTCGCTGCCGGTAAAGGAAATTTCGTACCAATCCAGGTAATCGCGTCCGCGGCGGGCGGCGGTGTAATAGGCCTCCCTCAGTTCCCGGAGTACCCCCAGGCTGCTTTGCACCGTGTCCGGGTGCTCCCCGGCAATCAACTGGCTGATGACCCGGCAGTATTCGGTGATGATGGGGCGGTAACCGGGGAAGCAGGTGTGGCTCATGGCCACCAGCCGCTCGATGGCCGGCTGCACCAGCTTCTGCCAGTTCGGCAGCTCCACCAGGGCGTAGGCGTCATCCAGCGAAACCGGGCGGGGTATTTCGGTTTCCGGGTCAAAATAGGAAATGGTGAGCGCTTCCTGGAGCAATTTTTCAGATTCCAGCGGGGCCATGGCTTCGTTACTGCGTGGCAGTGCCAGGTTGGCCAGTTCAATGGCCCACCATTTGTTAAGCAGGGAACTATCCACCCCCAGCTCGTGAAAATGTTCCGTTATGGCCTCCATGGGGGAGCCATCGGTCGTGGCGGCATCTTCCAGCAGGTTCTTGAGCTGGGCCTCGCCGCCCTCCAGCCCCAGCAGGCTCATCAGCATCACCCCGCAGGAAACTTCATATACTTCCCGGCTGGCGGCATCCAGTTTCTCCGGCTCGGCCATGGAAATCATCTCCTCGGGCGAAAGCATTTCGGCGCGCTGGAAGAGCTGCTGGTATATGCGCCGCTCGGCGCGTCCGCTTTTCCACAGCACCGCCTGCTGCACCCCCGCCACCAGCCAGCCGGGCAGCCCGATGGTTTCGGGGTAGGCACCGGGGTCCAGGTCGCGCAGCACATACTCGTACAGCACCATGGTGATGATGGCCTTATCCAGCCGGGCCAGGTCAATGCCGCCGCCGGGGTGGATTCGTATCTGGAAATTCGGCTGGTCGTCAATGATGTTGATGCGCGTGCGGATGGGGTTGAGCATGGGGGAGTCCGTGCTCTTGCCAATCAGGCGAATGGAAATGAGATGCTTATGTGCTTTTTCCAGATTCAGCAGCTTGCGCACCTGACCATAGAGCGCATCTGCGCGGGAGGCAATGGCACCCATGCGCAGGGAATCGCCACCGCTCACCGAGAAAAGCTTGCTGTGCGAAATTACATGTTCATCCGCATCCGGCAGGTAGGTCATGCTTCCTGCCTGTTCGACTGCATGATTGACCGCGGCGGCCTTTTTATCCGCCACCAGGCCCGCTTCCCGGAGAATGGCCGCTTCCTCCGCCTGCCAGTCTGCCTGCTGCGGCTCTTCTGCCACAGCTGCAACCAGCAGCGGAAGCACTGCCACACCTGCCCAGCATTTCAACATGCACCACATGCTAGCAGATGCGCTGCGTATCAGCAAGTTTATTCTCTGTTCACGCCTCTTTCTGCAGGATGGCCTGTGAAATAAATTGCCAAGAGGGTGCTGAAGCGCTAGAATACCAGCATGAAAATCTGCAGTGCCCAGAGTATACGCGAGGCGGAGCAATCCTTGTTTGCCAGTGGGCGGGTTTCCTCGCCCGGGCTCATGAACACCGTGGTGGAGCGCTTGTGGCAGGCTTGCCGGCAGCTGCCGCTGATGCATGGCTTCGCGCCCGCGCGCGCGATAGTATATGTGGGGACTGGTAACAATGCCGGCGATGCCATCGGCCTGGCTGCCCGCTGGGGCTGCCCTGTGACTCTCCGCTGTGCCGGGGGGCTTTCGGCTGATAGCCAGGCTCAGCTTTCCGGACGGGAGGAAATGGGTGTTCCTACACCGCAGGAGAATCTCCTGATTATTGACGGTCTGCTTGGTAGCGGGGCAGTCGGCGGGCTCCGCCCGGCTTATGCAGAGCTGGTGCGGGAGCTGAACGAACTGCGGGCTGCCAGCCCGCGCAGCCTTACTCTGGCGATTGATATTCCTACCGGGCTGGATGCTTCAACGGGCGTCCATGGGGGTGATGTGGTGCTGGCGGATGTGACTGCCGCCATTGGCTGCGTGAAGCCCGGCCTGCTTGCAGATGGTGCAGAGGATGCCGTGGGACGCTTGCTCTGTATTCCGCTGCCGGAAGTGGGTGAACTGCCGGCAGCCGGTGAGGGCCGTGTGGCGGATGATGCGGAACTCTGGCCGCTCTTGCCGCGCCGTGCCTATTCCTGCTTCAAGAACCGCGCCGGACGCGTGGCGATTGTGGCGGGTTCTGTCGGCATGGTGGGTGCAGCGCAGATGTGCGCCGAAGCCGCGCTTGCTGCTGGAGCCGGCCTGGTGGTGCTGTATTGCCTGCCGCCGGTGTATCCGCTGCTGGCTGCCCGCGTGGCGCCCGAAATCATGGTGCACCCGGTCGGTTCGTATGCCGATATTGATGAATCCGCCGCCCACGCTCTTGTCATAGGCCCCGGGCTGGGGGAAATTCAGCCTGTTGCAGCAGAATCGCTGCGCCGCCTTGCCTGTGATTTTACGGGTACTGTCGTGCTGGATGCTGATGGACTAAACACCGCGGCGGCGATGGGGTGGAAACCTCTGCCGCACTGGGTGCTGACCCCGCATCCCGGGGAGATGCGCCGCCTTTTTCCGGAGGGGGGTGGAATGAATCGCAGCGAAGTGGTGGCATGCTACCGCCGCAAGAATGATTGTACCTTGCTGCTCAAAGGGGCACGGACGCTCGTTTCTGGTGTTGAAGGGCAGTTTTATAATGCCACGGGTGGCCCGTATATGGCTAATGGAGGGCAAGGGGATGTGCTGGCCGGCGTGATAGGGGCGCTGGCGGCGCAGGGGCTGCCTCCGCAGCGGGCTGCAGTAGTGGGGGCGTATGTCTGCGGGCTTGCGGCAGAACGCACCTGGGCAGAGCGTGGGCACCCGCGTTCGGTGACGGCCACGCAGGTCATCCGCAATTTGCCTTATTATCTTACGTGAAACGGAACACACTTGACAAATCAGGTGTGATTGTGCGAAACTTCCCGCGTGCTCGATATTTGTCTCCTGGGAACCGGCGGAACTCTGCCGCTGGTGAATCGCTGGCTCACCTCGCTCATGGTGCGCTACCAGGGGCACGGCGTGCTGATTGATTGCGGCGAGGGAACGCAGATTGCAGCCCAGCGGGCGGGGATGAGCCTGAAACCGGTAGATAAGATACTCATCACGCATCTGCATGCTGACCATATTTCCGGATTGCCCGGGCTGCTTCTCACCATGGGAAACATGGGACGCACGGAAGATTTGTCCATCATAGGCCCGGTGGGCACAGAGCGCGTGGTGACGGCGCTGCGCTCCATTGCGCCGAACCTGCCGTTCGAAATCCGCGTGAGCGAACTGGAAACGCCGGAGGAAACCATGTATTTCCTGGATTGCGATATCCTGGCCTTCCAGGTGCAGCACGGGGTGCCTTGTTACGGATATAGCTTCACCCTTCCGCGCAAAGGAAAGTTTGACGCGCAGCGCGCGCGGGAGCTGGGGGTGCCCATGGAGTTCTGGGGACGCCTGCAGAAAAAAGGTGAAACCATTGAGCACGAGGGTAAGGTCTATACCCCGGATATGGTGCTCGGGCCGGCCCGCCGAGGCCTCAAACTCACTTATTGCACCGATACGCGCCCTGTTCCTGCCATTGCCACGGCTGCGGCCGGCTCTGATCTCTTCATCTGCGAAGGTATGTACGGAGAAGACGAGATGCTGCCCAAGGCGAAGGAGAACCGCCACATGCTTTTCAGCGAGGCGGCGCGCCTGGCCGCAGACGCCGGCGGGGTAAAGGAACTCTGGCTTACGCATTTCAGCCCCAGCCTGCCGAATCCCAAATCGTTCCGCGAGGTGGCGCGTGCCATCTTCCCGAATACGCAGATTCCGCGCGATGGATGGGTGAAAACCCTCCGTTTTGAGGAAAATTAATTTTTTTGCTATTTTGTTTGAACATTTTTGCCCCGGGGCGTGTCTCTACATGCATAAGGAAGCCCCACCGCGCAATTTTATGGGGTTTTAAATGTCTTTTTCATGTAGTTTCAGAGTTGATTAGAGAGAAAAAGGACGGAAGCTGGGAAGCTTCCGTCCTTTTTTCTGCCGTGGGTGTAGGGAAAAATGAAATGCTGCCTTACAGCCGGATGGCAGCGAGGTCCTGCATCCATTCTGCCACGTTCTGGTAGCGGCGTGCGGGCAGCGGCGCAATCGCGCGGTCAATGGTTGCGAGTAAGGCCGGATTGTAAATCTGGCACAGTTGCTCGCTGTTTGCCAGCGGGTCAACCGTGTCGTACAGCTCCCTCTGCTGGCAGTTGGGCAGGCAGGTGCCGGTCAGCGTGTAATAGAGCGTGGCACCGAAGGCGTATAAATCCGTCCAGGGACCCATGTTGCCTTTGGGAGTGCTTTGTTCAGAAGGACTGAATCCCGGGGTTTCCACCATGCTGCTGGTGAGGTCGCCGTATGATTCGCGCGCCGCGCCGAAATCAATGATGACGGGCAGACCAGTGCGGGTGATGAGGATGTTGTCCGGCTTGATATCGCGGTGCAGCAGGTTACGGCTGTGCAGATAGTCGAACGCATCGAGCAGGCGGACCATGAGCCCGAATAGTGCAGATTGGGGAATGGGTGTGCCGCTTTGGGAATATTGCGCCGCCAGGGCCGCCAGGGAAATGCCGTTGATGTATTCCACCGCGTAGTAGGCAGTCTGGTGTTCTTCGAAATACGAATAGACCTTGGCGATGCAGGGGTGGTCAAGCGTGGCGAGGATGCGGACTTCCCGCAGGAAATTGCTGCGCGCCCATTCTGCCCCTTCCTGTCCGGTTTCCGGGTCGTGCAGGCAGACATCCAGCGTCTCTGCGTGGCGGTAACAGATTGAGTTGGGGAAATTTTCCTTGATAACCACCGTGCGGTTGAGCATGGATTCCTTCGCCAGATAGGTGACGCCGAATCCGCCGCTGCCTATGGTGCGCAGGACCCGGTAGTTGTGCAGCTGAGTGCCATCGGGCAGCTCCCTGGGGGCAATGTAGCAGGGAACATCCTCGGTTGCTGCGGCTTCAGGGCTGATATCCCCGCCAGTGGAAATCGAAATATGTTCATCTCTTGCCGCTGCCAGGATATCCTCCATGAATGAGCCGACGGGGCGGCTGTACATGGCCGGGATGGCGGGTGCAGAGGTGAGCGATGAGGGAATCGCGGGTACAGCAGGGGGCGCTGCGGGGGCGTCCATGGCGGTTTCTGGTCGGGAATCAGGAATCATACCGTTTACCCATTGTAACGTGCTCTGCGGGTGGTGTCGAGCATAAACGCGCGAGCTCCATTGCTTTAGACTTGCCATAGGGGTGAAAATAAGCTAATCTCTGGATATGTTCGTAGATAATATCCGAATTTTTGCCAAGGCTGGTAAGGGCGGCAACGGGCTGGCCTCGTTCCGTCGCGAGAAGTTTGTGCCTCGCGGCGGCCCTGATGGCGGCGATGGCGGTGATGGCGGCAGCGTGATTCTGGAGGTGAGCACCGGTACGAATGATCTGCGTAATTATTTCTATGACCCCAAACTGGTAGCCACAGATGGCATGCCGGGTATGCATGCCCGTAAGCATGGCCGCGATGGCAAGACCGTGATTGGCAAGGTGCCCCCCGGCACGATTGTGTACCGCAGCAATGCTGCCACCATGCAGGAGGCCACCTGGCTGGAGCGCGAGGGCGACGGCATTGAGCTGGAGCAGATTGCCGACCTCACGGAACCGGGAGAGCGCTTTGTGCTCTGCCAGGGCGGTAAGGGCGGCCGTGGCAACTGGCATTTCCGCACCGCCACAGACCAGGCCCCGCTGAAATTCGAATACGGCACAGAGGCAGAGAGCGGTGTGTTCTTCTTTGAGCTGCGCCGCATAGCCGATGCCGGTCTGGTAGGCTACCCGAACGCCGGTAAGAGCACCCTGCTGACCGCTATTTCCAATGCAACCCCGAAGGTGGCCAGCTATCCGTTCACCACGCTGCAGCCCATTGTGGGTGTGGTGGAGTTTGAGGACTACCAGCGCTGCGTGGTGGCTGATATCCCCGGCATTATCGAAGGAGCTTCAAATAACCGCGGTCTGGGGCACGAGTTCCTGCGCCACATCATGCGCTGCCACCTGCTGCTCTTTGTGGTGGACCTGACCGGCCTGGAACATGACCCGGTGGAGGCTATCCAGACGCTGCGTAAGGAAGTGAAACTCTATTCCGATGAGCTGGCTGCCCGTCCCTGGGTTATCATTGCCAACAAGATGGATGACCCCACCGCCGCTGAGAATCTGGAGATTCTGCGCCAGCGATTCCCCACGGTGGAGATTATTCCGATTTCTGCCGCCATGGGCGATGGCATTCCCGCGTTCAAGGAGCGCCTGCAACAGCTGCTCAAGGAGGGTTGATTTGTGCTGGTAGCCGTCTTATCCGATATTCACGCCAACCTGGAAGCCCTGCAGGCCGTGCTGGACGACATGGAGTCCCACGGTGCGGAGGGTATTCTGGGGCTGGGCGATTACATCGGGTTCAACGGCAACCCGGCAGAGTGCCTTTCCATGGTGCAGCCGCACCTGCTGGCCGCCGTACAGGGCAACCACGAGGCCGCTCTCATTGACCGCGCCGTGTTCGGCGTGCCACTGTACATGGAAATGATGGACCGCACCCAGGCCTTGCTCAGTCCGGAGCAGGTGCAGTGGCTGCGGCGCCTGCCGAACCACACCTCCTGGCAGGGCTGCATGCTGGGCCATGCCACCCCGGAAGCCCCCAAACGCTGGGGGCGCATTGCCAATGTGAACGAAGCCCGCAAGGTGTTCTCCTCTGTCAGGAACCGCATTTCGTTCTACGGTCACACCCACCGGGCCTCTGTCTTCCGTCTGTATAAGGGTGAGGTGGAAAAGATTGATATTCAGTACAGCACCCAGGGGGACTTTGCCATGTACCTCCCCGCAGACTGCCGTTTCCTGATTAACCCGGGTTCCGTGGGGCAGCCTCGCGATATGGACTGGCGCGCCGCCTACGCCCTGTTCTGCCCGGAAACCTCCACCCTCCATCTGCGCCGCGTGGCCTACAACGTGGCCGAGGCCGGCAACAAGATTGCCCGCACCGGCCTGCCTGCCTCCTTTGCCGAGGCGCTGCACCGCGGCGCCTCGCCCACCGGCGATTAAATTTCAACAGTTCATTCCGCCTAATACTCACAACCGGTATGAAAATCTACAGCTCTGTATCTGAACTGGTGGGGCGTACCCCGCTGCTGGAGGTGGCAAACTACAGCCGGACCCACCAGCTCTGCGCGCGCCTGCTCCTCAAATTGGAAATGCACAACCCCGCTGGCTCGGTGAAAGACCGCGTGGCGCGCAACATCATCTCTGAAGCAGAGGCCAGTGGCCGCCTGCAGCCCGGCGGCACCATTGTGGAACCCACCAGCGGCAACACCGGCATCGGCCTTGCGGCCATCGGCTGCGCCCGCGGCTACCGCGTCATCCTCACCATGCCCGATACGATGAGCGTGGAGCGCCGCAACATCGTGAAAGCCTACGGCGCAGAAGTCGTGCTCACCCCCGGCTCGCTGGGTATGCAGGGCTCGGTCGATAAGGCGGAGGAACTGGCTGCCTCGATTCCCGGTGCCATTGTCGCCGGGCAGTTCTGCAACCCCGCCAACCCGGCGGCTCATTATGCCACCACCGGTCCTGAAATCTGGGAGGATTGTGAGGGCTGTGTAGATGCCCTCGTGGCTGGTGTGGGAACTGGCGGCACCCTCTCCGGCACCGGCCGCTACCTGAAAGAGCAGAATCCCGCCGTGCATGTGGTGGCGGTGCAGCCCGCTGCCTCACCCCTGCTGACCGGTGGCGTGCCCGGACCGCATGCCATCCAGGGCATCGGTGCTAATTTCATTCCTGAGACACTCGACAGAAGTGTGTATGATGAGGTGGTTTCAGTAGACAACGAAACCCCGCTGCGGGCCGCACGCGAACTCGGACACCTGGAGGGTGTGCTCATCGGCATCTCCGGCGGCGCCGCCCTGTGGGCCGCCACTCAGCTGGCGCAGCGCCCGGAGTGGGCCGGCAAGACCATCGTGGTCATCATGCCCGATGGCGCAGACCGCTATTATTCTACCAATCTGTTCGCATGAGCAAGCCCTTTGATTTGAACCTCTACCTCGTGACGGATGCGCCGGAGCGCTGCCGCCACGGCCTGTTGGAAACCGTGCGCCGAGCTGTGGCGGGCGGGGTCAGCATTGTGCAGTACCGCCGTGAGCAGGCCGACCGCGCCACCATGCTGGCAGAGGTTCTCCCCCTGCGCGATTTCCTGCGCACTGCCGGGGTGCCCCTCATTATCAATGACGATGTGGCCCTCGCCATTGAAATCGGGGCAGATGGCATCCACATCGGCCAGCACGATATGCCCGTGCCGCAGGCCCGCGCCCTCATTGGCCCGGAGATGATTCTCGGCCTCACCGTCACCAATGAGGCTGAAATGAACGCGGTCGATGCCGCGCTGGTGGACTATGTGGGCTGCGGCCCGGTGTTCCCCACTATCTCCAAGGACGATGCGCCGGCTGCCCTTGGTGTGCAGAAATGGGCGGAACTTGCCGCCATGTGCCCGGTGCCCATCTGCGCCATAGGCGGCATTGATGCCGCCCGCGCCCGCGGACTCCGCGCCACCGGGCATTGTGATGGCGTGGCTGTTGTCTCAGCCATCTGCGCAGCAGAAAATACAGAACAGGCCGCCCGTGAACTGGTATGAAGACGACTGATTTAGCCGCAGTGCTGGAACAACTCCGGCAAAGGAATCCCCTCATCCTCTCGCTCACCAACACCGTGGTGCAGCCCATCACCGCCAACATGCTGCTGGCCGTGGGGGCAGCCCCCGTCATGCTGAATGATGCAGAGGAAACCGAACAACTCCTCCGCACCTGCGCCAACGGCCTCCTCATCAACGTAGGCACGCTTTCCCGCCCCCAGGCAGAGCAGATGCGCCGCGCGGTAGATGCCGCCCATGCTGCCCGCATCCCCTGGGTGCTCGACCCCGTCGCCGTCGGCCTCCTCAGCTTCCGCACCGAATTCTGCCGCGAACTCCTCGCCCTCCACCCCACCCTCATCCGCGGCAATGCGTCCGAAATCATGGCCCTGGCGGGCGAAGCCGCTGGTGGCCGCGGCACCGATACCACTGAGGAAAGCGCCGCTGCCGTGCATGCTGCCCTCCAGCTTGCCCGGCAATTCGGCAGCACCGTGCTCGTCACCGGCGCGGTGGACTACGTGACCGATGGAGCCCGCGTCGCCGCCCTGGGAAATGGGCACCCCCTCATGACCCGCGTCACCGGCGTAGGCTGCGCCATGGGCGCCCTGGCCGCCGCCTGCGTAGCTGCCGCGCCCGATGCCTTCACCGGCGCTGCTGCCTGCGCCGCTTTGATCGGCATCGCCGGTGAGCGCGCCGCTGCCCGCTGCCCGCGTCCCGGCAGCTTTGCTGCTGCTCTGCTGGATGAGCTGGATGCCATCACCCCCGCCGATATGGTGCACCACACCCGCTTTGCCGGCTGAGTCTGCACGCTGCTGCCTGGGGCGAAATAGGGTGCAGAATTTTTTTTATTAAAAAAATCCAGCTTGCGGTAGGGCGTTCCTTGTGGTAGAGTAAGGTACAATGCAGAACGAACAGATTTCTCTTGAATGGAAGCGTCTGGCTGATTTGCCGGATGTGGAGGGCTTTGCCGGCTCTTATGCCGGTGTAAGCAATGGTGCTCTCATCGTGTGCGGTGGTGCCAATTTCCCGGAAAAACCGCTCTGGGAGGGCGGCCCGAAGCGCTGGACTGACCGCATTTATGTGCTGCCTGCCGGGGAACCCGGCTGGAAGGATGCCACCCCGCTGCCCAAGCCTCTGGGCTATGGCGCTACCGCTACGCTGCCGCAGGGGGTGATGCTCATTGGCGGCAGCAATGCGGATGGTGCTGTGGCAGATTGCTATATGCTTACCTGGGACGGAGCAGATGTGAGCTGCCGGGCGGTGGCTCCGCTGCCGACGACTCTGACCGGTCATGCCGCCGCCGTGATGGGGGGCAAGGTCTATGTGCAGGGCGGTTCTGTGGCTCCCGGTGAGCAGGATGCCGAAGCCCGCATGTGGGTGTATGACCCCGAAACTGACACGTGGAGCGATGGAGAGCCCATGCCCTGCCGCGGGCGTTTCCTGCAGCAGATGGCTACCGTAGGCCACACGATTTATGTGCTGGGCGGTATCGGCCTGCAGCCGGGTGAGGAGGGCCGCATGGTCCGTGAGATGCTGACGGATGCCTGGAGCTGGAGTGCAGAAACCGGCTGGCGCCGTCTCGCCCACCTGCCGCACTACTGCGGTGCTGCCCCCACGCCCGCCCCGGTGATTGGCGGCCGCATCTACCTGCTGGGTGGCGATGATGCCACGGTGAAGGGCTTTACGCCACAGACCCACCCCGGTTTCCATAACCAGAGCCTTTGCTACTGCCCCGGCAGTGATACCTGGTACGATGCCGGTGAGATTGCCGTGGCCCGTGCCGTGCTTCCCTGTGCCGTGTGGAACGGCATGGCGGTGATTGTGAATGGGGAACAGCGCCCCGGCAAGCGCTCGAACCAGGTCTGGGGTGCTAAACTGTAAACATCTTCCTATGCTGAAAAATTTGTTCATATTGGCCGCATTTGCCGCGCTCCCGCTGGCAGCCCAGTGCTGCAGCGGCTGCGCGCAGCATGTGCCGCCCACCCAGGTGGCGGCCACGCCGCTGGCTGAAAGCCCGCGTATTTCGGATAAGGTGGGCCGCGCCGGCATGGTGGCCAGCGCTGTGCGCACGCAGGACGGCCTGCGTATCATAGCCATTGGCGGGGCTAATTTCCCGAATGCCAAACCCGGAGCTAAGACACCTGCCGAGCGCGGAGCCAAGGTGTTCTACGATGAAATCCTGAGTATCAACCCGCTGGATGGCGATTGCTGTGTGCTTGCCCGCCTGCCGTATCCCATTGGCTATGCGGCGCATACCTCCAAGGGGTATGACATGGTGATTGCCGGTGGCTGCAACATGGAAGGCCACCTGTCCACTGTGACCCGCATTGCGGCCGATGGCAGCTGTGAAGCACTGCCGGCGCTCCCCGTTACCACGGCTTACCCCGCCTTTGTGCAGGTGGGGGATA
>JAFNWZ010000101.1 GCA_017379255.1 Akkermansia sp.
GCTCCACCCCTGTCTAACCTCTTGCGCCCACGGCAGTGGGCGTAAGATGTTAGGCAGGTGCAAGCGTGCGTTAGCACGCGCAGCGCCTGCTCCCTCAGAAAAACAAACCAGAGCCCGTGGCAACGGGCGACAGAAAGCGTGGAATCATTGTGTTGCAACCAGTTCTGTCACCCATTTTATGGGCTCTAGTAAAATTTTCGGGGTAGCAGGGGCTGCGCCCGCTGGGGGCTTACCCCTTCCTTTCATCTTTCACCCGCTTACGCGGGCTCAAAATTCGGCGGGCATTCGCCGCAG
Source organism: Akkermansia sp. (assembly GCA_017379255.1). Lineage (GTDB taxonomy): Bacteria > Verrucomicrobiota > Verrucomicrobiia > Verrucomicrobiales > Akkermansiaceae > Akkermansia. The sequence goes on from JAFNWZ010000101.1 coordinate 295, forward strand.
GAGGGGAGATAAATTACAAATCTTTAACGACTTACATACCAATGGGCGGCCTTATCAGAAGCCTGCGGCAGGAAAGCACCCGGCCCCTCCCCCCGGACCGGGACGACGACCTGACGTCCCACTGCATTCGGGGGGAGGGGCTTTTGCGGCCAGACGCGGCCTTACTTGCGGCGGCGGCGCATCGCCAGGCCGGTCAGGGCCAGCAGGCTCAGCGTGGCCGTGGCGGGCTCTGGCACCGTGTCTATGATGTACACAAGGCCGGACTCGCTGTCATATACCAGCGCGGTGGTGCTGGTCACATAGGAACCTTCCACATAATCGGCGGCGGCAAAGGTGTGCGCCTTGTTGCCGGTGGTGAATACCTGGCTGCCGATGTTCAGTTCAGAAACACCGCTGAACAGCACAATCTGGGTCGTGCCCTTGTTGTAGGAGCAGTCCAGCGCCAGCATCAGCTTGACAAAGGAATCTCCACCAGCAGAGCCGCCGGTGGCAAAGGTCAGGCTGGAACCACCCAGGTCAATGCTGCTGCCGCTGGCCTGGTACGTGGCGCCGCCTTCCAGGGTCAGCCCGTTCTGCAGCTCCAGAGTACCGGCAGAGTAACTGTTGGCAGCCACATTGACATTGAGCGTGCCGGTGTACACCAGCTCGCTGGTGTGCATCTCCACCTGCGCGGTGCTGGTGCCGGTCAGCAGCGCATCGCTCAGGCTGAGTTCCGTGCCAGCCGCCACGGCTGTCAGCGTCGCCACGGCAGAAACCGTCATCTCATCGGCAGATAATGCCGCGCCCTCAGCCAGGGCAATGCTGCCGGTGAAATCCGCCGCGCTGGAGAACTGCGCAGACGCCCCCGCGCCCTGCACGGTAAGCTTGCCGCTGCCGCTCAGGCTGCCGGCGCCGTTGCCCGTGTGGTTCACCCCGCTGCCGCTGAACACCAGCTCACCCTCCACCCGGGTGGATTCCGCGTGGTAGCCCGTGCCGCGCATCTCCAGGCTGGCACCGGCCTGCACCTCCACCTGGCCGTTCAAATCATTCCCCGTGGCAGCAGCCAGCACCATGGCGGTGCCGTTCTCCACGCTCAGCGTAGAACCGGCGGCCGTGCTCACGCGGGCCTCTGCGCCGCCCAGCGCCCCGGCATGCTGCACGCGCAGCGTGCCCTCCAGCAGCTGGGTTCCGCCGGTGTAATCGTTGGCATTGGCGATGCTCAGCTCACCAGCGCCGGTCTTGGTCACGCTGGTTTCACCCGTCAGTCTGCCGCTGCCGGTAAAGGTGTAATCCTGGCCGGCGGCATTATCCACCGTTACGCTCAGCGGGGCAATCTCACCCTCCAGCTGCACCTCGCCTGCCCCCGCACCGGCAAAGAGCACATCCATGCCATCCTGGTAAGCCATCACATGCTCGTGGCGCTGCCAGTTGGCAGAGCTGGCATTCCAGCGTGCATCGCCGCTGGCGTTGCTCCATTCGCTCTTCACCTGCTGCACATAAAGCGTGCCGTTTTCCCACACCAGGTCATTGAATCCCAGGCCTGCGGCATCTCCCGTGGCGCTTACGGTGATATCATCCGCATTCCAGTAGCCGTCTGCATCACTGTACTGCGCGGCATCTGCCAGTTCCAGCAGCTTGTAGCGGCCGCTGGCCAGCATGCCGTCGCCCTCCAGCGCCAGGTTGATGGAGAAATACTCCAGCGTGGCATCCAGATTCAGCACAGCATCCTGGCGCTGCGCCTCGCCCACGCTGAACTGCAGCGTGGAGCCGGTGGAGAAGGTTACGGCATCTGCCGTGATGCTGTTCTGCCCGCTCAGCTCCAGCGAGGTACCGCGGCGCAGGTTAATGGAGCCACTGCCGTGGTTCATGTGCCCGTCCTGCAGCACCAGGACAGCGCCGCTGTCCTTCTTGGTGCTCAGTCCCAGGCCGTCCAGGTGCGCCCCGTCGCGCACCACCAGGCGCCCCGCCTGCAGGTTGATCAACCCGCCTATGTAGCTGGTCTGGGAGTTCAGGATTTCCTCATCGCTCGCATCGGCCTTCAGCCCCTGTAGCACAGAAGCGGCCTTTCCACCGTCAAAGATGATATCGCCGCCCTGCGCAATCGCATTGCCGCCGGCATCGGTATAGCTGCCGTTGAAGACTACGTCCACCGTCTGCCCGCTGGTGCGGGTTGCCACATACACACTGTCCTCAAAGGTGATATTCTTCCCCGCCGCGGCAGACAAATGGAAACGGCCACCATCGCGGTTGGTGTTGTCCATATAGATACTGCGCAGCCGGTAGGTATCCTGGGCCTTTTCATAGTTCCCGGTGAAGAGGACATCCCCGTTATTCAGAATAGCAATGCTGCCTTCGCTGTAGATAGCACCACCAAGGGCAGTGGCAGTGGTGTAGCCTGCGCTTTTTGCAGATGCAGTGGCAATGGCGGCGTTGTCATTGATAGTTACCGTTCCCGTATTTCCGCTGATGCTGAGGGTAGAGCCGCTTCCGCCATATATCGCTCCACCGTAGGAATAGGACATAGCGTAGTAGGTAGAGGAAGAGGAAAAGGAAGAGGAAGAGGCGTAATTCCCCGAGATGACCACGCCTCCGGAATTACCATCCAGCGAGATGCTCGTATATGAATCGCCAAATATCGCACCGCCGTATGAGTAGGAGTAGGAGTAGGAGGAGTAGGAGGAGGTGGAGGAGGCATAATTCCCCGTGATGGTCACGCCTCCGGAATTGCCATCCAGCGAGATGCTCGCGTATAAACCGCCATATATCGCACCACCGTAGGAGTAGGAGGAGGTGGAGGAGGAAATCGACTGGGTGGCTCTGTTGACCGAAATCGTGACTCCCCTGGTATTCTCATTAATCTTCAGGCTGCCCGTGGTATAAATGGCACCACCCATCGGATTATAAGAATTATCGCTTCTCGACTGCCTGTTGCTGATGATGTTCACCTCTCGGTTGCGCAGCAGGCTGATGGAAAACGCCTCTATCGCACCATAACTGGAGCTACCAGTAGTGGTATTAATTCCAGTGAAGCTGACCTTGCCGATATCCTCGATGCGGAGGTTGGTGACATCAAAGGCCTGGTAGGAAGCATCCTTGAACGAGAGGGAGTAGGGGTCGCCATCTTCCTCGATGGTGAAGAGAATTTCTCCATTGCTCTTCAAATCGCCATTCTTCCACCAGGTGGCGGTGCTGGGCGAGAAAGAAACGGAGCTGTCCAAGATAAAAGCCTGGCTGTAGGAGGAGCTGCGGTAATCGTACAATTCCGAAGGGTCGGCCAGGTTTTCGACCGTGTAGCCGCTGGGAATTTCAACCGCCTGGGCAGCAGGCGCGCCCAGCAGGGTGCTGGCCAGGAGCGTGGTCAATAACGAGAGAGGGAGATGAAGCTTCATACGCAGGTATAATGGATTATTGCCATCCTACGCTTTCATAATCCGTAAGTCAAGCACGCAAATTGTTTTATTTGCAAAAATATGCAATCTTGCAAGAAATGACAACCCACCCCGAGAGCGCAAAATCCGCTCGTTACACTCAGCTTGTGTGCCGGAATCAATCAAACGCCTTTTTACGGATTATGAATCCGTAAACACCTCGCCCCCCCCCCGCAAAAAAAAGCCCCGGGCTACCAAATGCGGCAGACCGGGGCATGAAAAACAACGCGCTCGCGTTTACTTGCTGTGGATGTTGAGCATCTGGGCATAGGTGGGCACGGGCCAGAGGTCGGCATCCACCATGGTTTCGAGCTTGTCCACCACCTCGCGGGCAGCCACCATGGCAGCGCGCATGTGGGCGGGATCGCCCTCGGCAATGGCTGCGGCCAGGTCGCAGATACGGTCGGGCAGCAGGTCATAGAGAGCCCCCACAGCCTCAGCCTTGCCGGTGGCGGCCTTAAGCCCGGCACAGATACCGGCAGCCTGGATGGCGGCCACGGTGTTGCAGATCTGGGTCATCTGCTCAGCCACGGCGGGCATATAGATGGTTTCGAGCATGTGGAGGCAGGTCTTGGCCTCAATGTCGATGAGCTTCTCGTAGTTTTCAATCTGGATTTCCTTGCGGGCCAGCAATTCGGCATTGGAGAGCACGCCGTACCTGGCCATAAGCTCGAGCGTATCCGGGCGGGAGAGAACCTCCAGTGCTTCCGGAGTGGACTTGATGTTCGGCAGGCCGCGGCGCTCAGCCTCTTCCACCCATTCTTCAGAATAACCGTTACCGTTGAAGATGATGCGGCTGTGGGCGGTAATCATCTCAGCAATGAGCTTCTTCACCTCGCCCTTGAACTCGGGCGTGCCGGCCACCGGTTCCAGACGGGTGGCCACTTCATCCAGCGATTCAGCCATGATGGTGTTGAGCACGGTCATGGGCCAGGCGCAGGTCTGGGAGGAACCGACTCCGCGGAATTCGAACTTGTTACCCGTGAAGGCAAAGGGAGAGGTGCGGTTGCGGTCGGTGGTGTCCTTCGGCAGCTCCGGCAGGGTATCCACCCCCAGCTCCATGGTGGTCTTGGTGCAGGAGGACTTGGCGCCGCCGTGCATAATCTGCTCCACAATGTCGGTGAGTTCATCGCCCAGGAAGATGCTCATAATGGCGGGCGGAGCTTCGGCCGCACCCAGGCGGTGGTCGTTGCCGGCCTTGGAGATGGAGGCGCGCAGCAGGTCGGCGTGGCGGTCGATGCACTGAATCACACTGGCCAGGAAGGTGAGGAAGAGCACATTGCTGTGCGGGGTCTTGCCCGGAGAGAACAGGGAGCCGAGCTCCGGTGTGGAGAGCGACCAGTTATTGTGTTTGCCGCTGCCGTTCACCGAGCTGTAGGGCTTTTCGTGCAGCAGGCACACCAGGTTGAATTTGAGAGCCTGGCGCTCCAGGATATCCATAATGAGCACATTGTGGTCCACGGCCACATTGCAGGGCTCGAAGAGCGGGCAGATTTCAAACTGGCCGGGGGCGGCTTCGTTGTGGCGGGTCTTGGAGGGCACGCCCAGTGCCCACAGCGCGTGGTCGACCGAGGTCATGAACTCCAGCACGCGTTCCTTGATGGAACCGAAATAGTGGTCCTCCATCTGCTGGTGCTTGGGCGGCAGGCAGCCGAACAGGGTGCGGCCGGTCTCGATGAGGTCAGGGCGCTGGATGTACAAATCGCGGTCAATGAGGAAGTATTCCTGCTCGGCGCCCAGGTTGGTTTCCACTGTGGAGGGTTCAATACCGAAGCAGGCCAGCACACGCTTGGTCTGGGCTGCCACAGCAGCCATGGAGCGCAGCAACGGGGTCTTCTTATCCAGCGCTTCGCCTGTGTACGAGCAGAAAGCCGTCGGGATGCAGAGCGTCACGGTATTGGCCGTGCGCTTGATGAAGGCCGGGCTGGTGGGGTCCCATGCCGTGTAGCCGCGGGCCTCGAACGTAGCGCGGATACCACCGCTGGGGAAGGAGGAGGCATCCGGCTCAGCCTGGATGAGGTTCTTACCCGTGAATTCAAAAATCATACCACCCTTGCCATCCGGCTCCACAAAGGAATCGTGCTTCTCTGCCGTGGCGTCGGAAAGCGGCTGGAACCAGTGCGTGTAGTGCGTAGCTCCCTTGGAAAGAGCCCACACTTTCATGGCCTGGGCCACTTCATCCGCAATGCTCATATCGAGCTTGCCACCCTTCTGGATGGTTTGCATCATCTTCTTGAAAGCGCTCTTGGAGAGGTACTTCTCCATGGTCTTGATACCAAAGGTATCGCTTCCGTACAAAGCCTCAAGGGCTTCCATGGGGTTCTTTGTGCTTTCTTCAGCCATTGTGGTACACTGGTTGTATCATTTCGCGCGGATGCATCTATACTCCGCGACGCGCTGATTTTACAGATTTTCCACCTGCTTGTACAGCAAAATTTCCGGGATAAAGCGGGCAAACGATTCAAAACATCGGATTCGGAACAAGAGTCCACAGCTTCTTATGCCTCTCAGCTGCGCGACAGATGCCCAGCACTTCGCTGCTCCGGTTAACATTTCAATACGCCATGGTACAGCAGGTTCCCGATTTGCTTCCCTCTTGAAAACTCAGGTGGGGCACCCTGCCTCCAGGATACCCCACCTGATCTCTAACTCAACTGTATGTTGAAAATCAGACAGCCGTTATTTGCGACGGCGGCGGGCTGCCAGTGCAGCCAGAGCCAGCAGGCTCAGCGTGGCCGTGGCCGGCTCGGGCACGATGGCGTTGAGCTCACCCAGGGACACTTCGACGGTGGAGCCATCGGAGCCCATGACCGTTACAACGGTGCTCTCATCAATATCGGAAGCATCCCCCAGGTTCATGATGAAGGAGGAAACCGAGATATCATCGGCAGAATCTACCGTACCATCCACATTGAACACGAGCTTCACATCACCCAGCGTGATGCTATTGCCCTGCATATCGAGGCTGGAACCCTCTTCAAACACAATCTGAGCACCATCCTTGGCATAATATTGCGCCAATTTGCCATTCAGCGTGACAGCACCTTCAATGTTCAGTGAAGAAGTGCCGGAAACAAACACGGTGTCAAGCTCGCTACCTTCAGCCAGGGTCAATGTAGCTTCACCCTGCAACCATGTGATACCCTCAACGGTGCCGGCGTTGGTCACTTCAGCATTACCCTTCACCTGGAAGTAATCGGCCTGTATGTCGCCCTCATTGATCAACGAGGCAGACCCGGATACAACCACATCACCACCGGTGGCCAGTATGTTGCCCACATTGGTCAACGAGGCAGACCCGGATACAACCACATCACCATCGGTAGCCTGGAGGGTAGCTTCCGCAGCATTGGTCACCGAGGCTGAATCCGAAACCGTCAGTGCTTCTGCACTAATGGAGCCCTCATTGCTCACCTGCGTATCAGCCTTCACCTCCAAGTCATTCACTACTGCAATCTTACCGCTCGAGTAGTTGTTCACCTCGCAGCCGAGGAGCTTCATCGTGTTCCCAGCAACATTGGGGTTACCATCTGCCATTATGTTGGTGACGTAGTTGGTATCAATGCTGACGGTACCACTATTATTCAGGGTTGCGCCATCATGAATTGAAACATCATGCGCGCTGATACTGAGTTCTGATGTTGCATCTGCCACCGTCACATTGACCTGAGACCCAGCTGCCGCCATGTCTTCATGACCTATTTCCGTGGTGTGATTATCGAACTCGATTGTACCACCATTCGACACAACAATATTGGTCGTGGCGTTCTTCGGAATGACTGCCGTCTCTGCATCGGCCATAAAACTGAAACCAATATAGGCACTTCCGTTTCGCCCTTCAGGGTAGTTGTCAGAATCCGCATTCGCAGGATTGCTCACCGAAAAAGAACCACCATCAACGAGGATGTTGGAAGTCGAGCCATCGCTATAGTTGGTCGAGAATCCACCCAGAATGTTATCATTCTTGGATGCGTAGATTTCAACTGACCCACCATTGCTCACCTGGATGGTGGAGGTCACCCCCTCACCCATGCCCATGGTTGCCTTGAAGCCTTTGTAGAATTCACTGGCACCCTCAGAATTACCGATGACGACGGAGGAGTTGTTGACCACGAGTGACCCCTCACCCATCTGCAGATGGCGGCTCGTAAGTTTTGCCGTAGAATCCGTGATATTTACATCACCCCGGCCGAAGTTATCATCATCATAGGAGCCATTCGTATAGCCTGTACCTGTCGTTCCATTACCAACACTGCCTCCCTGCACACCGATAGTGAACAACTCAGATTCACTCTGGAACGAAGCCCCATTCACAACATTGATGGTACCCTTACCGTCAACACCACCGACATGGTTGAGTGAACCTCCCGAATCTTTATAATTAGCATTGTCGACAGTCAGGACTGCATTGTTACCGGAAACGACAATGCTGCCGACCTTCATGGTTGGCTTTGCAGAACCGTCTCCCGTAGTAATCTTCAGCTCGCCATCGCGGACATAGACGTTGTTCTTGGTAACATTCTCCGTTACGGTAGCGCTGCCATCAACAGCGATGTTGCTTCCTGTAGCATCAAGAAACGCTGTGGTATCCGCCACTACTGTATCTGGGGTCACAACTGCATATGCAGCCGGAGCAGCACACACTGCAGCTAGTAAGGCGGCCAATAAGGCCTTGGGTAATCTAGTTTTCATAAGTTCAAGATAAAGTTAAACCTGGTTTTGCGTACCAAACCGGAGGCAGTCTATCGCATTTTGAGTGCGATGGTGCAGAAAAACCACGTCCCTGAGGGAGTTAAATGGCTTTCGACAAGTAGGGAAGATGCATCTCCAATGCATCTTCAACAACAGAAAGTGCTTTTTATTAAAGAATTGTATTATTTATCCTTGCCATCGCACTCAAAAAGAAAAAACCGCGCAACTGTGATGAGTTGCGCGGCACAGAGAAAAATTTACTCACAAATCACTCTGTCACTAATCCCTTCTCCCTGAGATAGGCGTTCATCGCCTCCAGGATATCGAGCTCGGGACGGAAGGCGGCATCGTGGTGAGAGGAGCGGATGAGCGGACCGCTGGCCACGTGGCGGAAGCCCTTGGCAAGGGCGACCTCACGCAGTTCATCGAACACCTCGGGACGGATGTAGTCGATAACCGGCAGGTGGCGGGGAGAGGGGCGCAGGTACTGCCCCATGGTGAGCACGGTCACACCATGCTCGCGCAGATCATCCATGGTGCGCTCGATTTCCTCGCGCGTTTCACCCAGCCCCAGCATAATGCCGCTCTTGGTCACCACTCGTCCCGGTGCCATCTCCAGTGCACGCTTCAGCATGTGCAGGGAAAGACGGTACTTGGCGCGGAAACGTACCATGGGCGAAAGCCGCTCCACCGTCTCCAGATTGTGGTTGAAAATATGCGGCGCGGCATCCATCACCATAGCCAGCGCTTCCTCATTGCCGCGGAAGTCGGAGGTAAGCACCTCCAGCACGGTCTGCGGACTCAGCTCGCGGATGCGGCAGATGATTTCGGCAATATGGGCTGCGCCACCATCGGCCAGGTCATCGCGCGTCACCATGGTCACCACGGCGTGGTTCAGCTTCATGTGCGCCACGCTCTCGGCAATCTTACGCGGTTCCTCGGGGTCGAGGGGCTTGGGCTTCGCGGTGCGGGTGGCGCAGAAGCCGCAAGCGCGGGTGCACACATCGCCGCAGGCCATGAAGGTGGCGGTGCCGTGGCTCCAGCACTCACCGCGGTTCGGGCACATGGCCTCCTCACACACGGTCACCAGACCATTATCCTTGATGAGGTGCTGCACATCCTTGAACACCCTGCCCTTCGGCAATTTCACTTTCAGCCAAGAAGGCTTGCGCGCGCTCTGATTCTGTTGCTCTGACATGGCAGCGGAAAGAATGCTATATTTTCTCCCTGTTTGCAAGCTCCGATTGCATCATCGCAGCCCGCGGCTGCGGAACCAATGATCCAGCGCCGCTGCTTCCTTCGGATCCAGCTGCACCGTTTTGGTCACTTCCTCGATGAATCGTGTAAGCAGCTCAGACATGCTGTCACCACGCTCCTTCACCAGGTGCGCAAACTTGGCATGCAGTTCTGCATTCAGCCAGAATGTCACCGGGCGCTTGCTCGCATCTCTCTTCACTGGGGCCATATTTTCGGTCGTTTTTGTTTGCCGCCCACAGTACCATATACACCACCCCGCATCAACCCCAAACACCCCTGCTGACACACATCATTTACAGGTGGTTAAACACCTGATTTTATGCCTTTTCCAGCCCCTTTCGAGGGGCAAAACACAGCATTTTCCGGTAGCATTACACCCGGTGTTCTAATCTTTGTATTTCTCTGTTGCTCTTTTGTTTATAATTCTGCATCATACTCAATTTCCCACATTTTCCGGCACTCATCCATTTTTCATACACCCCGGAGCCCTTCACTCCCTCCGCACGACTGAATTCCACCCCCTCTCATGCTCCATTCCGCCCGGGTGATTAAACACCCAAAAAGCTATTTTACCCATCAAAAGA
>JAFNWZ010000102.1 GCA_017379255.1 Akkermansia sp.
CTGCCCGCCCGTAGCCACTTCATACGCAAGCAACTCATGCAGGCCATGCCAGAGCGTGGGTTCATTCTTCTCGCCCGTGGGGTGGGTGAGCAGCGGGGCCGCCTTATCCACCACAAGCACCCCCTCATCCTCATACAGCACCCGGAACTCCGGCACCACCGCTATGGGCATATCATAGCTCATGCAAAGATGGAAGGGTCAATCTCCACCCACTCGCCGGGCTCCAGATTCAAATCTGCCAGCTTCAGCGGGCCTATTTCAATGCGTTCCAGCGTCTCCACCGGGGCGCCCACCGCAGCCAGCATACGGCGCACCTGGTGATACCGCCCCTCGTGCAGCGTGAGGCGGCCTGCACATGCGGAGGTCAGTTCCAGTTCTGCCGGCAGACACGGGGTCCGCTCCCCCTGCAGCAGGAACTCACCGCTGGCAAACTGCGCCACCGCCTCCGGGGGCACAGGGGAACCCGTTGTAAACGCATATACCTTGGGCACATGGCGTTTCGGGCTGGTCTGGGCATGTTCAAACGCGCCGTCATCCGTGAGCAGCAAAAGGCCACTGGTTTCCTTATCCAGCCGCCCCACGGTATTCACCGCAGGGTTGCGCCGCAACCACTGCTCCGGCAGCAGATCATACACCAGTTCCCCGGCCTCCTTGTGGCTGCAGGTGCAGCCCAGCGGCTTATGCAGCGCCACATACAGGCCATCCGGAAACTCGACAGGCTCTCCATCCACCAGCACATCTCGCGGCTCAGCTTTCTCATTCGGGGATTTTACCGCCACTCCGTTACGCGTCACGCGCCCACGCTTGAGCCACTGCGCCACCTCGCGCCGGCTGCAGTACCCGAACCGGCTCAATAATGCATCTACTCTCATGCCTCAGGCATTTTGCCATATTTTTTTGAAAAAACAAGGTTGAAATCACGCCCCTTTTGTGGTAGAAGTAAGTCAGAAGCATTGCCCACCAATGTTACGGTGCCGCGTGGTCAGAATTTACTACAACATCTTCATCTATGATTACACTTATTACCGAACGCCAGCTGGCAGCAGACCAGCTGGCTCTGTGGAAAAAAGCCCTGCAGGCAGTACAGACAAAGAACTACAAGTACGCCGTCACCATCCTCAAGACCATCGTAAAACGCGTTCCGGGCTTCCTGGAAGGCCGCAAGCTGCTGCGCGCCTGTGAGGTAAAATCCGCCCCGGAAGCCGGTCGCAAGACTTCCCTTTTCGGCGGTCTGCGCGTTACCACCACGCGCCGTGACCCGGAAAGCGTGCTGGTCAACATTGAGGATGACCTGGAACGCGACCCCTACTCCATACCGGCCAACGAGGCCCTCTTTGCCGCCGCTAACGAGCTGAATCTGCCGGACATCGCCGCCTTTGCCATGGAAACCATCTGCCAGGGCAACCCCGCCAACAAGAAATACCTGCACCTGCTGGCCAGGCACTACATCCAGCACGAGCAGTTTGCCGAAGCCGCTGATGTATACCGCCGTGTGCTCAAAATCGACCCGACAGACCCCGACGCCATGCGCGGCGAGAAGGACTGCTCCGCCCGCGCCACCATGAAGCAGGGCAACTGGGAAGGCAAGGGCGACTTCCGCACCAAGATGAAGAACGCCAACGCTACGGCAGACCTTGAAAGCGCTGACAAGATGGGCCTCACCCGCGCCGAGCTGGAAACCCGCCTGGCCCAGCTCTCCCAGCAGTATGCAGTGGACAACACCAACCTTTCCGTAGTCAAGGACATTGCCTCCGTGTACGAGCAGATGGAAGACTACGCCAACGCCTACTCCTTCTATGCCTACGCCTACCAGCTCAGTGGCTCGGCAGACGTTGCGCTGAACGATAAATCCCTCGTCATGCACGAGAAGGCCATGCAGGCCGAGCTGGAATACTACGAGCAGGTGCTTGCCGCCGACCCGACCAACGAGGAAGCAGCCGCCACCCTTGCCCAGCGCAAGCAGGAAATGGCCGCCGCCGTTGTAGCCGATGCCCGCGCCCGCGTAGAAGCCAACCCCACCGATGCCCAGCTGCAGTTCAAGCTTGGCCAGGCACTTTTCGACGCCGGCGAATACACCGAAGCCATCCCCGCCCTGCAGCGCGCCCGCACCAACCCGAACATCCGCATCAAGTCCATGCTCATGCTCGGCAAGTGCTACCACGCCAAGAAGATGGTGGACATGGCCATCCGCCAGCTGGAAGATGCCGACAAGGAGCTGCTCACCATGGACGACACCAAGAAGGAAGTGCTCTACATGATTGGCGTGCTCTACGAAGAAGCCGGCAACAAGGAAAAGAGCATCGAAACCCTCAAGGCCATCTACGAAGTGGACTACGGATACAAGGACGTGGCCGCCCGCGTGGAATCAGCCTACAGCTGAAGCCCCTCCCCCTGATTCAACCAAACGCCCCGGTGTTGCCCACCGGGGCGTTTTTGCTCCTCAAAGCACAGCCCGAATATCCTCCGGCAAATTTTCCGGCAGCTTTTCCCCGGGGCGCAGGCGGGCTCCGCGCTCCCGCAGCAGGCGGATAAGGGCCACAGCATCGCCCTGCTCCTGCGGCTGGCGGGCTGCAACCTGGGCAAGAGCCAGGTGAAGCGGAGAATCCTGCCAGTTCACCACGGCCGTGGGCGGCGTGAAATCCGGCTCAAATCCGGCATCCAGCAGAATACGCGCCAGCTCCAGCATATCGCGCAGCTGCAATTTCTCCAAGGTAAATAGAAATTGCAGAGCCGTGCCACCCTCATCAGAATAGCAGACATCAGGTCTCATGGATTCTTCCCGGAGGAGCTCACGAAGAGCCGTCGGTTGATTTTCCAGGCACAACATGCAGCAAATCTTATGTCGGCTATCAGGTGACGGCAAGTACCCATGCCGCAATGCCCACAGCGCAGCCTGCGGAGTTCCACCCATGATACCGAGCAGGATGGCATCTGCCACGCTCTGCTCCAGATACGGGCGGCCCAGCGCAGGCTTGCAAGTGCCCAGCCAGTCCAGCAGCTGGTGATGCGCTTCCGGCGGCACCCGGCTATCGCGGGATTTGCTGTATTCCGGGATATATTCCGCAGACAACACCTCAATTGCCAGCGTACGCTTCGGGCATGAAACCACTGGCATGAGCGTCTCATATCCAGCATTCACATCCGCACCGCGCCTCACCAGCTCCCGCAACAAATCAAAACGCTCCAGGCGGAATGCCCAGGCAGCCAGCGGCTCACCGCGGCGGGTCCGCACATCCCCCTCCCCGGTTAACATGGCTATGAACAGCGCCTTGCGCGCCGGATCCGCAAACTCTTTATAATTGAGCGCGGCAGAAACAACATTTCCCGCGCCGAAGCAGGCATTCAGCAACGGAACAAGCGGATGCCCCATTTCTTCGCTCCAGCAGATGGCCGGTACCGCCGCCAGCATGCGGTTATGGCGCAATTCCTCATCCATGGCCAGCAAATCGGCACGCTGTTCCGCATTCCAGCTCTCGTGGAATTCTGGCGGCGAAGCCCAGGTCCAGCCAAAAACATACACCCGCGCAGCAACCAGCAGCGCCAACGGTCCCCAGATAAAGGCCGCAAGCCAGCGCAACCAGCGCCGCGGCTTCTGTGGTTCCATGTCCATCTTCATACCACCAGCATGTTAGCAGGGTTTGCCCATTCCCTCAAGTTTTTTCCGTCTCTTTTCACAACCGTCGGGGCGGTTTCAGCTTTGCTGATGCCTGTTTATTCTGCATTCAACAAATCCCCATTTCCGCTCCGGAAAAGTCCACCAATAAAAAAAACAGCGGCTGTTTCTGCTTATTAGCTTGCAGGTATTGTTATTGTGTGGTACTGTCTCCCGACACTCCTCTATTACTAACATGAAATTCAAGAACATACTCCTTTCCGTGATGGCTCTTGCCGGC
>JAFNWZ010000103.1 GCA_017379255.1 Akkermansia sp.
ATCCATATAAACCTCTTCGAGGAACTTATCTACATCGTAAGGAGGATAGGTGGTCTCCACTTCCTCCATATCCTCGGCCTCGTCCGCAAATAGTGCGTTCAGCTTCTCTACATAGTCTGTGTAGGGGGTAATGTCAGTCAGTGTCTTCATAACAGCCTGACCGGGGTGCTCCCACTCGCCGTTGTGGGTCCAGTCAACCTCACGGACGTGACAGTACTCACCGTCTGCATCCTGAAGGTCGGGCCGGTGTTGATAATCACCAGTAACCACGCCACGACCAACAACCTTGTGCATGCCCTTCTTAACAAAGATTATGTCGCCGGGCTTGATTTCGTTGGCGAACTGCCATGTGGCGTGTGCAGCGTTCTTATAGGAATACTGGTCACCGTAGGTTTCCTTCATCTTTTTCTTCATAGCGTCCTTGCTATCGAAGCTGGAAAGGTCACCGATGCCACTCCAACCGAGTCCCATGATTCCTGCTGCATAGAATTCATCCCACTTGCAGGCATTGTCACCAGGGGAGTAAATCCAATAATGTACAGTGGCAACATCTTCATCTGCTAAGGCTGAACCCTTGTCCTTGCGTGGAGTTTTCGCTGCTTTCTGTTCCTCGTTCACCTGGGTCGAGTAATTCCATGCAGCATCAGAAAGTTCTTTAAAGTCACGCACACCCACTTTGCCGGCCTTCAAAAATGCAGTGAGCACTTCAATAATATCAAAATATTTGCTCGCAGCAATTTTGGGTTCGATTTTGGGAAGCTTTTCTACAATATCAGCTGGGATTTTCCCAGACTCATAGATATACCACTCATTACGGCTATCCAGATTTAAGAAAACATCCGGAGCAATCCAGTATAGGCCCATACTAATCTTGCTGTTTGCGTTACCCTTGGTATTGATTACGATATCAAAATATTTGGACACTGCTGCTCTATTATCAGCAGAAGGATTCTGCGCATAAGCTAATGCAGTATCAAGCAATCCCCAAAGATTGTTGATATCATCGGGGCCGCGGTCACCAACAAACCAATAATATGTGGCATTCTGATTATTCAGAGTAGGAACACTATCAAAGGATTCCGGAATTGCGGTCTTAACACCGAACTTAGCCGCCAGTCCCTTTATGATTGCAAGTCGATTAGACAATTTCAGCTTACTCTTATTAAACAAGCCAAAAACAGTGAAGGGGTCTATATCTATAATATTATTATCCTTTTCCAGTGTGGGAAGGTTAATGCCCGCTTCATTGTAGACGGCAATAATATTATCAATTATAGCCTGCCGGTTATTTTTGTATTGGAGCAGTGTTTTTGCAAACTCTCCATAGAATTCTACCCAATCAAATCTTGCCATGTCATTCTCCCTCCATCTTGGTACTATCGTCTATCTCTTTCAATCTTTCCAGCCACTTGCGGATGCAGCCCTCTCTAAAGAACCTGAGTAACGCGCCGTCGCAGAAACGCTCCGCCCGGACTGCGCCGACCAGCAATGCCAAAACGCAGGTAACATCCGCTCCGGAAACATCAGCCTCGCTCATAGACTTGCTACTCCATTCAATGCCGTTGCTTTCCAGTATCTTACCATAATGGGTAAGCTGCATCTCCTCGTTCTGGTCCACAATCCGCATCACATCGTCGATGAAGTTGTGCACAAGCCGGGAGTAGTTCACAAACGGAAACTGAATGGGATGCTCCGGTGTGCCATCGTTCTCCCGGTCGATAATCCATGTGCCGATGTTGTCATCACCGAGCTGGTCGAGATACTTTGTAAGGATTTCAAACCGAGGACCGTATTCGTCATCTTCGGTGGTATCAATGCCTAAAAGTTCCTGGAAGTTATTGAAGTTATACGGGTACAAATTGCTGCCGTAGCTCTTGAAGGACTTAGCTCCATTGGAGAACTGGATTTCCAGTTCCCACTGGGTACCATCCAACACGGTATATCCAAATCGCTCAGGATGGTAGGAGCGCCGCCATTCACCAATATATAGGCGGCTCAGCTCGTCCATGAATTCCTCTTTATCCAACAGCTCGATTTCAAACTCCCCAGGATTGGACGGTGTAAGTATCAGTGAATGCTCAACATTCATGTGAATTTCATCGCCGTCAACGGTGACGGTTCTGCTTTCGTAGCCACCAAAGAAGCCGCCGATGGAGAAAATGATTTTGCTGATAAAAGGGAAATTGTTTTCGAATTCCTGCACTTTTAATTCGGCTTGCGATGGCTTATACACAACGCCGGCCTCTGCCAGA
>JAFNWZ010000104.1 GCA_017379255.1 Akkermansia sp.
CCGCCGGTCTTGTTGGCCAGGTTCATGAGCAACTTGGTGCGCTCACGAGCCTGCACATTCTCGTAAGTGTTGGTGCGCAGGGCGGGGTCGAAATCCAGGTCTTTGAAATGCAGCAGGCAGGCTTCTTTGATATTTACCTCCTTGAACGTGCAACCCAGCAGCTGAATCATCTTCACGGCGTTGTTATATGTGCGCCCCGTAGTGCCGAACCCGGGCATCGTAAGCGCAAGAATACAATCATTACTGCGGCCCAGCAGCTTGCAGGCGCGGTCGCACACAAGGAGTGCCAGCGTGCTGTCCAGACCGCCGGAAACACCGATGACGAGCGTCTTTGCATACGCGCATTCGATGCGTTTGGCAAGGGCGGCTGCCTGGATATTGAGAATCTCCTCGCAGCGGGCGGCGGCATCTGCCCCGCAGGGCACAAAGGGGCGCGCCGGCAGGTGCGCATACGCCAGATCACAAGGCCTTTCCTCCACCCGGCAGATGACCCGGCGGGGAGCCGGCCATTCACCAAGCAGCAGATTTTCGCGGAACGAGCTCTCACTCATCCGCGCCGCAGAAAGGCGCTGCATGTCCACATCCGCATATATCACGCTGAGTTCCCGGCAGAACGGCATATTCTGCGCGGCCAGACGCCCATTCACGGCAATGCAGGCAGAGCCACCGCATACTCCGTCCTGCGTGCTTTCGCCCACACCGGCACCGGCATGCACATAGGCCGCCACACAGCATCCGCTGCGGGCCTGCACCATGTTGCGGGTGTAGTCAGCACGCCCGGCCAGCGCCAGCGGCGCTGCGGGATTCAGAATCACCCGTGCCCCCTGCAGTGCCAGGCGGGTAGAGGGCGGCAGCAGGGCGGTTGCATCATCCCCGATTTCTATGCCGAAGTTCAACTCATCCCCAGCGTCGAAAACCAGGTCTGTGCCGATAGGAATATTAAAGAAATTACCAAAAAGCCTTACCTCCGTGCGGGTCAGCATGCCAGCCGGTGAAAACTGGCGGCGCTCATAGCTCTCCCGCTTATCCGGAATAATGCTCTTGGGCACAAAACCACGCACAAAACCGCCCTGCACTACCGCGGCCACGTTGAAAAGCATATCGTCCAGCATCACCGGCAGGCCTACCACAGAAACCATGGGAAGGTCTGCAGTCTCTTCAGCAAAGCGGCACAAGGCCGATTCTGCCGCTTTGAGCAGGCGCGGCTGGCTGAACAAATCAGCACAGCTGGCAGAAGTGAGGCACAGCTCCGGAAACACCACTACCGAAGCTCCACCGCGGGAGGCCTCCTGTGCAGCAGCCACCAGCTTATCCGTGTTAAAATCCACATCTGCCACGCGCACTTGCGGAACCGCAGCAGCCAGACGGTAATATCCGTATGTACTCATATTGTCCTGCCGATATTCTGCCAGATTACGCCGGAAAGTCAATCATCTAGCGCGCGTGGCATTATTTTTCTCCACTGTTTGAACGAAATCCTGCAGAAAGCATCACACATTATGCTTGACCACGCTCTAGAAATATGTAAGAATGCCGCGTTCGCGTCTCATCTTAAAAAGCCATGAAATATAGCATTTCAGCATTATCCCGCAAAACCGGACTTTCCATACACACACTGCGTTACTACGAAAAAGAAGGTTTGCTGCGTTATGTAGAGCGGACCGAATCCGGACGCCGGGTGTATGGTGAAGCCAGCATGGGATGCCTGCTGGGTGTATTGTGCATGAAACAGGCCGGAATGACCCTGCCGCAGATTAAAGCCTTCATGGATGTCACCATTGAGGGGGTTTCCACGCTTCCCAAGCGCCTGGAAATGATGGAGAATGCGCGCGAGCAACTCAAAAAGCTCAAGGATGCCGTAGACCGCGGTCTCCAGCTGGCAGATTTCTTTATTGGAGGTTGCCGCAATGCCATGGAAGCGCTTGAAAACGGCGCCGACCCTGAAGCCGCCTTCCCCTACATCACCCGCGATGGCATTATCGAGTTTCCCTTCCAGCTGACGGAAGATGGACGACTGGAGCCCGATACTCCGCCTGAAGATTTCGAAGTCTCGGTTTCCCGCCGACGCAAAACGAAGCCCCAACCCAAGAACAAAATATGAAAGAACTCGCAAAATGGGCCCCCTTAGGCGGTGCAGTCTGCCTCATTGTGGCTGCTTTCATCATTGGCCGCAACTCCCGCCGCGATGTGCGTGAGATTTACGGCATGATTGATCATTATGACAAGATGGGTAAGTAACCCCACTTCCATACCTCTTCAGCGGTGCGCTGCCTGCAACCATGCAGACAGCGCATCTTTGTATCAAAATAGATGCAATACAGCCCCGGGGTGGAAAGGTGAAATACTATCCTCTCTTGCCAGGCGTACCTTTCGCCCCCACTCTGCATCAGCAAGCAGAGCCCGGCCCACGGCGACCAAATCAAATTCCCGGGCCACCAGGCTGCGCACCAGCTGCTGCAGACTGTCTGCCCGCAAGCCCACACCGCCTTCCGCAATCACAGGGCGCTGGGAGAGCATCCTTACCCAGCAGGCCATGTTCAATGGACTGCCGGCAAATGCCGGGAAATGAACCATTTCCCCCACACAGGCAAAAATATCAACCCCGGCAGCACACAACGCTGAAACAAGTTGCTCCAGCTCCTGGGGCGAATCTGCGCAATGCTCCGGCAGGCGGAAAAGAATGGGGAACCGACTCCCCACCGCCTTGCGGACTGCGTGCACAAGCTCGCAGGCAAACCGCGCACGCGATACCATATCACCGCCATATTCATCATGCCTGCGATTGGTTTCCGGATGCAGGAACTGCTCCACCAGACCGGCGCCATCCACAACTACTCCGTCAAAGCCCAGCAGGCGCGCAGAAGCCGCCGCCCGAGCAAAATCAAGGGCAATGTTCCTGATATTCTCTTTGTTCATTGTCTCCCCGCGCTGTTGCAGGCTTCCCGGGTCTATCCCCGAAGGACCTGCTGCCTCTTCACCAGGATGCAGCATTCCCGCATGAAAAAGCAGAGGTGCCATCTTGCACCCAGTCCTGTGCACGGCGCGGCAGATGCCTTTCCACGCACGCAGAGCGGCACCGCCATAAAAATGCGCCATTCCTTCATCCAGCGAAGCCGTGGCATTCACCGCCACTGGCTCCGAGATAATCAGCCCCAGTTCCTGCGCTGCCCGCCGGCTGTAATACAGCAGCATTTCCACCGTGGGCATCCCAGCATCTGCAAATAAACGCAGCACGGGAGCCATGACAAGCCGCGTGGGCAGCTGAAGCTTCCGGTGCGTAAAGGGGCGGAACAACAAGTCAATATCGCGCAAGGCCAGGGCTGTAGTCGGGAGTTTCATATACGGGCATATTAAACACTATTCATCTATCATACAAGGGGTTAGAATAACAATTCGGCACTGCGGCCGGGCGGACGCGATAGACACTTGACAGCCAGCCGCATATTCAGTAAAGTATGAGCCAGATATGATGCCCCAGCTTACAGAATCCATAGGAAAATATCTGCTCGCCGCGGTTTCTCCGCTGATTCGTCATCCCGAGAATGCCGAGCTGCGGGTAGCGGCCACCCCTGCCGGGGATATGCTGCGTTTCCGCCTTGTGCTGGAGCAGGCAGACGTGGCCAGAGTCATTGGCCGCAACGGCATGACGGCATCTGCCATTCGCTCGCTCGCCAAGGCAGCTGGCGAAAAAGCCGGTATCAAGGTGGTGGTGCACATCCTCTCCAAAGAGGAAGCCGAAGCCTGAATATGCCACGCGACTTTGCCATGCAGGAGCTATTTGAAGAACTGCCTGCACCCCAGCCCGCCGCCCGTGTACTGGTAGACGGACTCAATGATATGGTGCTGGATTATGCGATTCCGGCAGGAATGCAAGGCGTGACCCGAGGCTGCCGGGTAGAGGTGCCACTGCGTGCACGCAATGCCTCGGGCACCGTGCTGGCACTGGTGCAACCAGAGCCGGAATGGGCGGGGCGCCTGCGCCCGCTGCGCAGACTGGTCAACGAAGAACCGGTGGTGTCCCCTGCCCTTATGGATCTGGCAGAATGGGCGGCGCGTTACTACGCCGTCCCTGTTGAACAGATGATTCGCTGCATTGTTCCGGAACCAGTGCGCCAGGAGCGCCACGAGGAAAAGACCCGCAAAGTAGTAGTGCTGCAGGACTGGCCGGATGATGACACCTTGAACAAAATAAACCGCAGGGCTCCCCGTCAGGCTGCCATTCTACGCTATCTGCATGCCAGTGCAGACAAGCGCGAACCGTTGGTAGATTTAGGAGGCTCCCCGGCTCTTGCGCCCTGCCGCGCTCTCGAAAAAGCAGGCTACGTGAGAATTGAGGAAGAAGCCGTACACCGCGACCCGGCAGGAACAGAAGCGTTTGCCCCCACCTCAGCATTGCAGCTCAATGAAGAACAAGCCGCGGCTCTTCAATATATAAACTCGGTATTCGACGAAGGCAGGACCCACCCCATCCTCCTGCAAGGCGTGACCGGCAGCGGCAAGACCGAAGTGTACCTCCAGGCAGCCCAGCGCGCCATGGATCAAGGCAAGGGCGTGCTCATCCTCGTGCCGGAAATCTCACTGACGCCGCAGACCATGGCGCGATTCAAAGGACGCTTTGCCAGCGCTCCGGGAAGCGTGGCCATTCTGCACAGCGCCATGAGCGATGGCGAGCGCTTTGATGAATGGCACGCTATTCACCGCGGAAAGGCCCGCATTGCTATCGGCCCGCGCTCTGCTGTATTTGCGCCGGTGCAGAACCTCGGGCTTATCATCGTTGACGAAGAGCACGATTCCTCCTACAAACAGGAAAACAGCCCGCGTTATCACGGCCGGGACCTCGCCGTGCTGCGCGCTAAACTGGAGGGCGCAGCCATCGTGCTCGGCTCTGCCACTCCTTCGCTCGAATCGCTTTATAATGTACAGCAGGGCAAATACACCATGCTGCGCATGGATAAACGCGCAGACGGCCAGCGCCTGCCACTCACCCGCGTGCTCGATATGCGCAGCGAGCCCAAGGATAAGCGGAACCTCGGCATTCTCTCGGAGCGACTCCGCATGGCAATAGATGAACGCCTGACCAAGGGCGAACAAATCATCCTGCTCCTCAACCGGCGCGGTTTTGCCCGGGCTCTGCAATGCCCGGAATGCGGCTACACAGCCAACTGCGAACACTGTGCCCTGCCCATGACTTACCACGCCACGGAAAACAGACTGGTATGCCATATCTGCGGCTACCGCCAGATGGTTCCGAACCGTTGTCCGGAATGCCACACGGCCAATATCACACTGGAGGGGTACGGAACGCAGAAAGTGGAGGCCGTGCTGCGGCGCTGTTTCCCCCAGGCCCGCTTGCAACGCGTTGATGCAGATGTAACAACACGCAAGAATGCCCTGCGTGATATTCTGGCCGATTTCCGAGCGCACCGGACCGATATTCTGCTGGGAACCCAGATGATATCCAAAGGACTGGATTTTCCGGGAGTCACGCTCGTAGGGGTGCTCAATGCTGATTTAGGGCTTAACATCCCCGACCCGCGAGCCGCCGAACGCACCTTCCAGCTGCTCACGCAGGTGGCAGGACGCGCCGGCCGGGGCGATTTAGACGGAGAGGTTATCATTCAGACCTACAATCCGCAAGCAGCCGCCATCCAGTTTGCCCGCAGGCATGATACTGATGGTTTTGCAGAAACAGAACTGGAACTGCGCCAGCACATGAACTTTCCGCCGTACTGCCACATGGCGGTGATAACGGCTCGTAGTGAACAGGAAGAGCTGGCGGCGCTCGCCATGGAAACCCTTCACAAGCATCTGCTGGCTGCATTACCACCACAAGTCCAGCTCAGCCCCCCGCTCCCGGCACCACTGGCCAAAGCGTATGGGCAGTTCCGCTACCAATGCACACTGAAAGCCCCCGGTGCACGGATTCTTTCCGATATATGCAGCCGGGAGATTGCCGCCATGAATTGTGGCGAAGGTGTTGTGATTTCGCTCGATATCGATGCCTATTCGTTTATGTAGTTCTGGGTTGACTAGAAGTAAAACTACTGCTAGAATGTGTGGGCAGCGTGACTCTATGCGTGAAGAATAAAACGAATACTCAGACAACATGCAAGAAACTCTCATCGATTTGAAAAACCGCCGGCATCTTCCGGGCTGCCGCCTACCGTGAGCTGCTGAGTGTGGAAAACGGCAGCTTTACCGAGGATGTGGCCCAGATTTCCTTCAGCGAGATCCCCACGCTGGACCGCACCAGCGCCG
>JAFNWZ010000105.1 GCA_017379255.1 Akkermansia sp.
GAAGAAACGGTCGCGCGCCTCCCAACATGGATTCTCTGGATCGTCCAGTTTGCCGGCGCGTTCAATATAACCGTAGCTGGGGCAGGCCCAGGTGGGCTTGATGCCGATGGTGATGAGCGCAGCCTCGCGCCCAGCCAGCGAGAGAGCATCCTCTGCCAGGGCGCGGAATGCGTTATCGTCCAGAATGAGCGAATCGCTGGGGACGATAATCATGTTGGCCTGCGGGTCGCGCGCGGCGATGAGCCCCACGCCCAGCGCCACGGCAGGTGCAGTGTCCCGGCGGGCGGGTTCGGCCACGATGTTTTCAGCCGGAAGATCGGCAGCCTGGCGGCGCACTTCGGCTTCCTGCAGGTGGTTGGTCAGAATGAAGATGTTCTCTGCCGGTACAAGTCCTTTCATCCGGTTAATGGCCTGGCGCAGCATGGTGCCGCTGCCGAATAAATCGAGAAGCTGTTTGGGTTTGGCGTTGCGGGAAAGCGGCCAGAAACGCGTGCCGCTGCCGCCTGCGAGAATCAGCGCATAATTGCTCATGCCGGGGAGTATACCGCGCCTGGTGGGCGGGGTCAAGTGCGGAAATATCCGTCTGCCTGGCAGGATGGCGGTATATTACTGGAGGAAAACGCAGATTTGACTTGAATCCGGGGCGCATTGGTATAGAATAAGCGTGTTATGCTAGACATTCGTATTGTTCGTGAGAATCCCGAATATGTGAAGGAACGAGTGCGTCTGCGTGGCGGTGACCACTGGATGCTTGTGGATAAGGTGCTTGAGTGCGATGTGAAGCGCCGCAGTGCAGAAACGGAGAAGCAGGCGCTTTCCCAGGAGCGTAACAGTTCATCCAAGCTTATCGGTCAGATGATGAAGGAAGGCCGCCGTGAGGAGGCAGAGGAACTCAAGAAGCGTATGGGCGAGGTGGGCGACCGCATCAAGGAGCTGGACGCCGTGGCCTCTGCCGCTGCTGAGGAGCAGGAAGCCCTGCTGCTTTCCATTCCCAATATGCCGCACGATGCAGCCCCCGTGGGCGAGGACGAAAGCGCCAACCCTGAGCTGCGCGTGTGGGGCACCAAGCCCGAGATTGCCGAGCCCAGGGACCATGTGGAGCTGGGCACCAGCCTGGGACTGCTGAATTTTGAGGACTCCGCCCGCATTTCCGGCTCCGGTTTCATTGTGTACCGCGGTAAGGGTGCCCGCCTGGAGCGCGCGCTCATCAATTTCCTGCTCGATACCCAGACCGGTGAGAACGGCTACGAGGAAGTGGGCGTTCCCTTCATCGTGAAGCGCGAGTGCATGTACGGCACCGGCCAGCTGCCCAAGTTCGAGGAAGATATGTACGGCCTTGAAGAGAACAGCATGTTCCTGGTGCCCACCGCGGAAGTGCCCGTTACGAACCTTTGCCGCGACCAGATTTTCAAGGATGCCGACCTGCCCATCAAGATGACGGCCTACACCCCCTGTTTCCGCCGCGAGGCCGGTTCCGCCGGGCGCGAGAACAAGGGCATGATCCGTGTGCACCAGTTCGATAAGGTGGAACTGGTGGAAATCTGCCGCCCGGAGGAAGGTTTTGCCGAGCTGGAGAAACTTACCAGCCATGCTGAAAGCATCCTGCAGAAACTGGGTCTGCACTACCGCGTGATTGAGCTTTGCACGGGCGATGTGGGCTTTTCCTCTGCCAAGACTTACGATATCGAGGTGTGGGCACCGGGGCAGGGCAAGTATCTGGAGGTTTCCAGCTGCTCCTGCTTCACTGATTACCAGGCCCGCCGCATGAAGCTGCGCTACAAGGATGCCGAAGGCAAGATTCGCACGCCGTACACCCTGAATGGTTCCGGCACGGCTCTGCCTCGTCTCTTCGTAGCCCTGCTGGAGCAGTGCCAGCAGCCTGATGGCTCGGTGAAGATTCCCGCAGCCCTGGTTCCCTATTTCGGGGCAGAGAGCATCACGCCGAATGCCTGATAACCCTTTATCCGCCTCCGGCCTGAGCCGGGGGCGGATTCACTCCTGAGAAACTTACCACCCGAAACTGACTTATGCGCGAAATGATAGTTATCATGGGCCCCATGTTCTGGCTCATTCTCTTCTTTGCCACGCTGGCGCTCGCCGTGCTGGCTGAGCGTTTGTTCTATTTCCACCGTATCAACATCAACTCGGGTGATTTCCTGCGCGGCCTTTCCGCGCTGTTGCGCTCCGGGCAGTATGATGAGTGCCTGCACGAAGCCCGCCAGCTGCCCGGCCCCATGGCCCGCGTGGTGGAGGCCGTGCTGAGCCGTCCGCGACTTTCCCGTCACGAGCTGCGCGAAATCGCGCTTGAAGCCAGTGAGGTGGAAGTGTACCGCATTGAGCGCAACGTGCGCACCCTGCTGGTGTGCGCCACGGTGATGCCGCTGCTCGGCGTGCTGGGCACGCTGCTGGCGCTGGTGCATTTCTACGAGCAGCCGGGTGTGACTGATGGCGCCGCAGCTGCCCCTATGGTGGCAGAAACGCTGCAGCAGGCTCTGCTGCTGTCTGCTTCCGGTATTGCTCTGTCCATTCCGGCTTATCTTTTCTACATGTACCTGGCCTCCCGCGCCCGCAAGCTTATCAACGGCGTGGAACGCGCCGGTCTGGAATGCGTGCACATCATTGCAGATGCACGCGAGGAGGCGCAGGAGACAGGCTCCCCCGCACCAGAGGCTGCTGACCAGCCGGAGGAGAAAAAGGCTGAGTAAACCATTAAACCGCGTGTATACCCGACCATGCGCCGCGTCCGTTCCAGCTTGAAAAACGGTGGCTTTCCCATTCTGGTGATAGCACTGGTCAATCTTTTTCTGGTTCTTTGTGTCTGCGTGCTGCTGTCCAATCATCTGGTACCTCGCTTTGGTTACTCGGTGCAGCCGCAGGAATCCCATTTCGTCATTGGTTCATACGATCGCAACAATACGCACATTGTCTCGGTGGCTCCCGGGGATACACCGCGCCTCTATGTGGGGTCCGAGCTGGTGCGCGATGGTTATGCCGGCTTTGAAAAGCACTTGAACAGCTGGGATGCCCCCAATCCTTCCCGCATTTCCGTTATACTGGTGCTGGATAAGGCTGTTTCGGCAGGGGTGGTGCACCAGCTTACCGATATGATTCTCAGACACGGGTTTACCTGCAGTTATGCAGGGGTGCCTGCTCTCGATAATAAATGAAGAACAAGGAACACAGCCTGCTCTACCACACCATGCACAGCCGCCCCATGCCGGGGTGTCTGCCGTTGTTCTTTGGGCTTGCTCTCATCGTCGTGGGGGCTGGTATCTGGCTTGCTCCCGTCAGGATGCCGGAGCGGGTGCGCCCTGAAGGTGTGGGGCGCGTGAGCGTGAAGGATGACCGGCTGATTCACTTCATTGTGCGGCGCCAGAGCCCGCTGCCCCTGCATATGCCGCTGCATGCAGACCCGGATTTCCGGGAGGATGTGGATGCTGCCGCCATGCCCTTGCTGCGGCCCGCGCGGCTGGAGCCGTTGCCTCCACAGCCGTTGTTTGATTCTGCGGCTGATTCTGCAGTGCTGAGCGCAGAGAAACTGCTTGCATTGCCTGGGGAGGCAGAGGTCGTGCCCCCGTCTGTGAACCCCGCTCCTCAGCCCGCAGGCCTGCCTGCTATTGAGGCGGAGGAGCCGGTGTTCCATCCCAGCGTGGATAAGGTAACGGAAGATGAGGATAGCGAGGAGGTGCCGTTATGATGTTGCCGTCTGAGTTTCTGGCGGCGGTGGTATATGCCGGGCTGCTGCTCACCATTTGTATTTTTGTGCCCGTGAAGCTGATGGCCAAGTGGCGCCGCATTCAGCGCGCCAGAACCCATCTCAGCTGCCGCATCTGTGGTTTCCGCTTCCTTCGCCGTGATGCGGAGGGAACCTGCCCCCATTGCCAGTCCCGCAACGGTTAAAAACGGGGAAATCAGTCCAATTGGCGCTCTACCATGGCGTAGGCGCTGTGGTTGTGGATGGATTCAAAGTTTTCGGCCTCCACGCGATACCAGCTGAAGGCGTTGTAGCGTTCTGTGGCAACGGCCACATTGCGCACCAGGTCTTCCACAAAAACCGGGTTTTCGTAGGCCCGGTCTGTCACATATTTTTCATCCGGGCGCTTGAGGATGCTGTAGAGCTGGCAGCTGGCGCAGCTTTCAATCAAATCAATAAGGTCTTCAATCCACACGGCCTGACCGGAGAAACGCACCGAATAGGTGACGATACCGCGCTGGTTGTGGGCGCCGTGCTCGCTCATGGCCTTGGAGCAGGGGCAGAGCGTGGTTACCGGTACTTTTACTGTCAGGGTGAACTGGCCGGGCTGGCCTACCTCGGCATCAATCACGAAGCGGACTTCGTAATCCATCATCCCTTCCATGCCGGAAACCGGGGCTTTTTTGAGCCGGAAGAAAGGGAAATCGATTTCTACGCGGGCTCGCTGCGCATGTAGTTTGCTCAGCAGGCGGTTTGGCAGGCGCACGGCGGTGCGCACATCCAGGTAGCGCTTGTGCTCGTGCAGCGCCTCCACAAAACGGCTCATGTGCGTGCCTTTGTATTTTTCCGGCAGGTCTACCATGAGCGCCACGGTGGCTACGGTGGATTGGGTGCGCTGCTCCTTGTCGCTCACCACAATGGGGAAGCGCACGCCACGCACGCCCACACGGTCGATGGAAATCTGGCGTGTGTCCAGTTCGTTCTGGGTGTCTTTGAGGTCTTGCATGGCGCGGTGTATGGGGGCAGGGTGTATTTTGTGAAAAATACCGAGGGGGCTTGCAGGCCAAAGCTTACAAGCCCCCTTCTCGTAATCAACGACAATCTGCCGTCGAGAACTCCTCCTGGGTCAGGGGAGCAGGTTCACGGCACGAGCACGGCGGATTTCGCGCGTGATCTTGCGGTGCATCTTGGCGGACACGCCAGTAACGCGGCGGGGAAGAATCTTGCCGGTTTCGGACGTGAACTTGGAAAGGAATTCCGGGTTGCACATGTCCACAGCGCCGGCGGGGATATCGATGCGGCGGCGGGGCATGGTCTTGTTGCAGGTGCGGAAACGGATACGGCGTTCGACGCTCTTGAATTCGGTCATCATAATCGTATAGAAGTGCGGTGGGAGGTTTAGCGCATCTCGCGGTGCAGCGTGCGGCGCTTCAGGTAGGGGTTGAACTTAACCTTCTCCAGACGGCCAGGTGTACGCTGGCTCTTCTTGTTGCGGGTGGTCACGTAACGGGAAGGGGTCTTACCCTCGGCCTTAGCCTCCGTGCATTCCAGAATGATAATATCTCTAGGCATAATTGCGAATTGTTGACTTGCGGGCGCACATTTTACACTATTCGTCGCTTTCGTCAAGAGAAATCGCATTTTCCATGTCATTTTGTAGGTCAGCATACCCGACATGGTCCTGTTTTTTTGCTCTGTAGTTAGCATAAGAGCCATATTTTTTCTCATATTCCTCCTGGCATTTCACGGTGAGACGGCAGAAAGGCCGCACCTGGAGACGCTTCTTGGGAATCGGGTCAAGCGAAATTTCGCAGATGCCGTAGGTGCCGCGGCGGATGCGCTCCAGGGCGGCATCAATTTCAAAGAGCTGCTCGCGGTCCTTATCCAGCAGGCGGATGGTGAGGTCGCGTACCTCGGCCTCGCTGCCGGCATCGCCGATGTGCTGGCCGGAGGATGAGGAAACATTGGAAGCACCGCTGCGCAGGTGGTCGCGGGTCACATTCTGCATGTTGGGCAGCAGTTCATCGCGCAGGTTCAGGAGCGCCTGCTTCTGTTCCTCCAGGAACTTGGGCCATTCGGGGTCGGCTTTCAGCAGCGCCAGGGTTTCCTTTAGCTTTTTGACGCGGGCCTTTTCTTCGGCGGTCAGAGTTTCGCGCACCGGGGCTTTTCTGGCAGCGGCTGCTGTCTGCTCCGTTTCTTGCTTTTTGTTTTCCTTTGTTGTGGTCTTCTTGGTCGTAGCCATGGTTAGTTCTTGCGTAAGTTGCTTGAATCCGGCACCGCTGCATGCGGCATATATGATTTTTCAGCTACTACCATAAGAGAAGACTAAATTCAAGAAAATTCTGCTAGTAGGTAGCATAATTCTGGTGATTCCGGCATGGTGTTAGAAAATGCAGGGCTGTTAGAGGGCTTTCCCGTTGCGCGTGTGTTGATTCTCTGGTATGATGCAGCAAATGGCGATGGAACGGAAAACGGGTGTACTGATGCCGCTTTTTTCTCTGCGGCGCGTGGGAGATGCCGGTATAGGTGACCTTGCGGCACTGGAGGAATGGATTGACTGGGCCGCGGCGCATGGTGTGGGCTTTCTACAGCTGCTGCCGGTGAATGCCCTGGGGGAGGATGATGCGCCTTCTCCCTATTCGTCCATCAGTTCAGTGGCGCTGGAACCGCTGTACCTCACCCTGGAGCAGATTCCCGGCATGCCGGCAGAGGTGCCACCGTATCCGGAGGAGCTGCCGCCGCTGCAGCTGCCCGGCGGCCGGGATCTGGTGGATTACGCCCGCGTGCGCACCTACAAGCGCTACTGGTTCAGCCAGGCCTGGAAGCGTTTCGAGCGGGAGGCAGAGTTTGCTCCCCTGCGTGCGGAGTTTGCAGACTGGGTGCGGGGGCAGGGGATGTGGCTGGAGGATTTCAGTACCTTTCTTGTGGCCAGTTTTGCTTTCGGCACGATTGCCTGGTGGCACTGGCCGGAGCAGAATACGGATGTAGTGCGCCGCCTTGTGAATGACTGTGCCGAATCGCGCGGGCAGAAGCGCTACCAGCAATGGCTGCAATGGCTCTGCGCCCGCCAGTGGGCGCGTGTGCGTGCCCATGCAGATGCCAGGGGAGTGCTGCTCATGGGCGATGTGCCCATTGGTGTTTCCGTGGCCAGCGCAGATGTATTCTTTGAGCGCTACCTATTCGATATGGACTGGAGCGGTGGTGCTCCCGCCGAAGGTAATTTTGCGGAAGACCCATTCACTGCCAAATGGGGGCAGAACTGGGGAATCCCGCTTTACCGCTGGGATGTGATGGTGCACGATGGCTTTGCCTGGTGGCAACGCCGCATCCGCAAGCTGGCCGAGGTGTTTTCGATGTACCGCATTGACCATGTGCTGGGCTTTTACCGGATTTACGCTTTTCCGTGGATGCCGGACCGCAACCCGGAGTTCCTGCCGCTGACGGAGGACGAGGCCGCAGACCGCTGCGGAGGCCGCCGCCCGGGATTCCGGCCGCATGGTGACTGGACGGAGAACGAACGGCGCGATAATCTGTCGCGCGGCGATTACCTGCTGCGCCAGTTGCTCAAGGCGGCGCCGGGCGTGCGCGTGGTGGGAGAGGACCTGGGCTGCGTGCCGGATTATGTGCGTCCGGATTTATCATGCTTACGCATTGCCGGGTTCAAGATTCCGCACTGGGAGATTACCCCGGAGCAGCAGATTGTGCGGGGTGATACGTATAATCCCTGTTCTTTTGCGACTTTCGCCACGCATGATTTCCCTCCGCTCTGCAATGATTGGAACGACTGGGCAGATGCCGTGCAGGAGGCGCATGGCGCTGCCTGCGACCCCTCTGTGCCGCCTGATGTGCGGCGTGCCGCCCAGCAGAAGGGGCGCGATTGCGC
>JAFNWZ010000106.1 GCA_017379255.1 Akkermansia sp.
CCCCAGATGCTGCTGAATGCGGCGGATGCTCGTTTTCATCACCGGGGTGTGATATTGGTATGCAGTTCAATGATACCCAGGCGGTTATCCATGGCTCGCAGGATTTCAACGGTCTGAGCAGCGGTTGTGGACTGGTCATGTGCCAGCTGGCGAAAGTCGCTGTATACAAAGCACATGAGCACAAATCCACCAAAGGTGATGATTTCCCGTGTATATTCCCGGGTTAACGTAAGGTAGTCTCGGAATGGTTTGCACATGCGTATGATATAACTCATACTCATGTGATTCGACAAGCTCTATATGAAAAGCGGAACCGCTTTCCATGCGGAAAGCGGTTCCGGGTGCAATAATAAGCTTGACCTTAAACGGCTCAGATACCAGCGGGTGCAGCAGCAGGAGCAGGCGTTGCTGCGGGAGCAACCGGAGCTACAGGCTGGGGCACCGGATTGGTGGTGATGGGAGCCTCAGGCGGGGTGTAGGTGTAGTATACCTGTCCATCGAGGCTGGCGTGGTACTGACCACCGGGCACAATGCTGATACCCAAGGTCTTACCAGCATAGTTGGCAGGCGGGTTCACCTTGTAACGGCGGATTTCCGGGAAACCTTCCTTATCGGGGTCACGCACAATCACGGTAATCGGCCCTTTAATGGGTGCAGCCTGTTCACGCGGGGTAGACTTGCTCTCACCGCCAACCATTTCACCGCAGGGGAACTCAACACCAGCGGCATCGCGGGCTTCCACCAGAATCTTGCCAGGTGTGGTGTTGGTAATCTTCACCGTGTAATTCATGACACCACCTGCAACCGGCATCGGCGTGGTAGCAGTCATGCTGGGCACAGCCACGGGGGGCGGCGCAACAGCCTCACCACTGGCGTACACGTTGCCATCAACACTGGCGTGATACTTACCACCGGGAATAATGCTGATACCCACGGTCTTACCCACATAGAACGAAGGAGGATTCACCTTGAAACGGCGGATTTCAGGAGCACCATCCTTATCGGGGTCACGCACCACAATAGTAATCGGGCCCACGATGGGGTCTGCCTGTTCCAGCGGAGTCGTGGCGCTGCGGCCACCATCCATGAAACCACAGGGGTAGATGGTGCCGGCGGCGTCCTGAGCCTCCACAAAAATCTTACCCGGTGTGCTGTTGGTGATACGTACGGAATAATTGATAGGCATGCCGTTCACGCTGCTCATGCCGGTAGAAGACACCAGACCGGGCTGAATGGAAGAAGACGAATCAGACAACGCCCCAATCACAGCCTGTCCGGGTACAGCGGTCTGGTGAATATAGGTCGGTGCTGTGCTGTCAGCAGGCAGCACGGGAGATGTCGTCTGCTGCAGCGGAGCCAGAGAACCGGCGGCCGCCTGCCCCACTGCAGAGCCCATATCTGCAGTGGTCTGAGTCTGTGCACCATACTGTGCCACATGGGTATCGAACGCATCATCCACGCCCGCAACAGCCACAGCAGCCTGCCCAGGAAGAGCAAGGTACTTGGCAGGGCCTGCAGGCTGGGGTTTCACCACCACGCTGGCACGGTTCCTCGCCGGCGCGTCATCGGTAGAACTACAAGAGGCCACCACAAGGGCAGCACTGGCAACTAGACAGAATTTAATCTTCATGCTGACACGAAAACTAACACAAATGACAAAAATAATCAAGGACAATGTGTCAACTTCCCCAAAATTGCAAGATTCAACAACATAAAATACGCTCCAAGGCATCTGCAAAACCGATTTCAGCTTGCGGATACCCGGGTTCGGTGCTAGAATACACAGCAAATGGGAGTTGTGGCACACAGATTAGGGAGAGGGTGGAAAAGCTTCCGCCAGTTTCTGGCGCAAGGTATGATTGACCCGCTGCCCGCACGGCATGCGCTTAAGGGATACACGCTGGGCAAAGCCGGGCGGGATTTGAAAGCGGCAACCGATGTCGCCCTGGTGGGGCTGCCGCAGGGCATGGCTTTTGCCGCCATGGCGGGGTTGGACAGCATCTACGGCATCATGGCCGCCACCGTGGGCACATTCATTGCCCCGCTTTTCACCCGCTGCAGCCTTACGGTGAGCGGGCCGAGCAATGCCACGGCTTTCATGCTGGCCAGCTTCTTCCTGGCCTCCTCCCCGGCCATCCAGAGCCAGCCGCATATCTTTGTGCCGCTCATCGTGTTCATGGCAGGATTGTTCTGCGTTATCGGAGCATTCGTGAAAGCCACGGAAATGCTGCAGTTTGTGAGCCGCAGCGTGCTGGTGGGCTATGTGACCGGCGCGGCCACCCTCATCATCGCCTCACAGGCGCGTTATGTCATGGGCATCAACGATGTGGAGGCCGGCAGCTCCTTCTTCACCATGACCAGCGCCATTGTCAATAACCTGCACATGGTGCAGTGGCAGCCTATCGTGCTGGGAGTGCTCAGCTTCGCGCTATTCATTCCGCTTAAGAAATACCTGCGCCGTCTGCCCACCTTTGCCGTAATTCTGGTGGTCATGAGTGCGCTCAACTGGGTACTCAGCCAGCCATGGGCAGGCGGTCACTTTACCGGGGTGCGCATGCTCAAGGATTTCACCATGAGTGACCTCGTCTGCCGCGCCCCCGCCCTGGGCGAGCTCGGTGGCCACATCAACGAACTGCTCCCGGTCATCATAGGTATCGCCTTCCTCTCCACCCTGGAACAGACGGTCATGAGCAAGACCATCTCCGCCAAGACCGGCGACCCGGTAAACCTGAACCAGGACACCTTTGCCGTCGGCATGGCCAACATGGGCTCTGCACTCACCACCTCGCTCCCCTGCTCGGCCTCGCTCACCCGCTCCATGCTCAACTACACCGCCGGCGCTGCCACCCGGTTCTCCGGCGTCTTCTGCGGGCTTATCTGCCTGGGCATCACCTTTATTCTGGCCAACTTCCCGCTTATTTCCAAGATTCCGCACAGCGTGCTGGCAGCCCTGGTGCTGGCCAACGCCATCTCACTGTACGACAAGAAACTGCTGCGCATCTGCTTCCGCTCCACCAAAGGAGATGCCACCGTGCTGCTGGTCACCTTCATTGCGGCGCTGCTGCTGCCGCTGCACATCGCCATCTTCGTGGGCGTCATCATCTCGGTTTCCATCTTCCTGCGCAAGGCCGCCAAGCCCGAGCTGGTGGAATACACCTTCGACGACGCCGGCACCCTGCGCGAACTGGATAAATCAGAAAACCGCCTGCCGCAGATTTCCATCGTCCACGTGGAGGGCGACCTCTTCTTCGGCGCGGCAGACCTCTTCCGCCGCCAGGTGTCGCGCATAGCCGAAGACCCGAGTCTGGCCGTTGTGGTGCTGCGCATGCGCAATGCACGGAATCTGGATGCCACCTCCGTCTGCGCGCTGGAAGAACTCATCCGTTTCATCCGCGAGAAAGGCCGCCACATCATCATCTCCGGCGCCAGCCGCAAGGTATTCCGCATCCTGAAAAAGAGCGGCGTGCTGCGCATCCTGCAGGAAAACTGCGGTGAAGGAGAAAGCAACATCTTCGTGGTAGAGCCGAAGAACCCGAACATGTCCACCCGCAAGGCACTCATGCGAGCCCAGCAGATGCTCGGCACACGCGAGGCAGACATCTCCATCTACACCACCCAGACCAGCAAATGAGCCACCCGAACGCCCAGGAAATCGCCCAGGCGCTGGTAGACTGGTTCACAGCCAACGGGCGCGACTACCCCTGGCGGCACACCACCGACCCCTGGGCAATTCTGGTAAGCGAAATCATGCTGCAACAGACCACCATCCCCACCGTGCTGGGGCGCTATGGTGCGTGGATGCAGCAATTCCCCACCCCGGCGCACCTGGCCGCCGCCAGCGAGGAAGAAGCCCTGCGCTCATGGGAAGGGCTGGGCTATTACCGCCGCGTACGCGCCCTGCAGGCCGCCGCCCGCGCCATCGTGCAGCAACACGGCGGACGCTTTCCCACAGAAGAAAGCGGCATCCGCGCCCTGCCCGGCATCGGCGACTACACTGTAGGAGCCCTGCTCAGCTTTGCCTACAACCGCCCCGCGCCACTGGTAGATGCCAATGTCTCGCGCGTCTTTGCCCGCCTGTTCAACGACCCCACCCCTGTGGATTCCCCCGCCGGGCGCAAACTGCACTGGAAATGGGCCGCCTGCCTCGTGCACCCCACCAACCCGCGAGCCTACAACTCTGCCCTCATGGAACTCGGGCAGACCATCTGCACCAATGGCACACCAGACTGCCTGCTCTGCCCACTGCGCACCTGGTGCCGTGCCGAGAACCCGGCAGCGCTGCCCGTCAAACTACCCAAAAAAGAAATAACAGCCGTGGAGCACCACGATATTTTCCTGCTCACCCCAGCCGGGTTGCTCATGGAAAAACAGGCGGATGGCAAGCGGCACGAAGGCATGTACCGTCTGCCCCGCCGCCCGGCAGAATTCTGCACATCCCGCCCCCACCAGACCGACCAGAAAAACAGCAACACCCGCAACAAAGTCACCCGACATCACTACCAGGCACCCGCAGTCACGCCACCCCTCCCCACC
>JAFNWZ010000107.1 GCA_017379255.1 Akkermansia sp.
GCGCTAAAGGCTGCCGGCCCTCTCGGGACTCTAATTTCCGCTCGCTACGCTCGCCGCTAGAGATTACAATTTAGCAGCGTATTGTTAATTAGCTGTGCTACAAGAATTTGAAAGCAGTCCTAATGAAACTTTGGGACACATGTGTTATTTGTATATGTATCCCAAGGATTTGGAATATGTGGGTTTACGATTTTTGATTTACGAATTACGAATTAAAAATCAGCGGCTAACGCTGGGCTTCAGATAGTCGGATGTTTACTGCCGATGGCTGCTGCTTGAAATCACGCAAAAATGGAATTGACCAGACAAACCGAAGATGCTATAAGATTTTCATGCCCCGAGGTACATGCAGAAGGAATCTCCCCGGATGCGTGTCGGGCAATGGGGCGCAGCTTAATCTTAATTTTCAACTTGCGTGACTTATGGCTGGTAATGATAAAATCGTGAAATCATGTGGCAAAATTCTTCAATATGCCACATTGAGAAAATGGAAGATGATTTCGCCCGCGGGCTTTAACCGCAAGTACGAGAAGTATGCCGGGAAGATCTTTGCTGCCTTGTATAAGGAGCAGATGAGCAAACGCCAGGAAGCATCCCCCGGGGCGGCCGCGCAGGAGTCCTCCAAAATAATCATCCTGACAAGCGCAGTGCTGGTCTATCTTGCCAAGTGTTTCCGGAATGCTCTGCAGGAATGCAATATTGAGGTGGAAATCAGGGAATCATACAACCCCATGGATGAAAACCTGCTGCACATCGTTCTGGCGCCCATGTGTTTTGTCAGGAATATGCCGCCGCGGTACATTGCCGTACAGATGGAACAGTCAATTTCAGACCGCTGGTTCACCCCGGAGTACATCGAGGTGTTGAACAAGGCCGTTGCGGTTATGGATTATTCAGAGCTGAACGTGGCATACTGGCAGAAGAGGGGCATAGCCCAGGGCCGGGTATTCTGTGTTCCGATTGCGCCTTTGCCCTACATGGCATACGCCCGGTGCGGGAAAAAAACACCCGTGCTGTTCTATGGGGATTACAGTTGTGAACGCCGGAAGTCTGCTCTTGAGCTCTTGTCGCAGAAATATCAGGTAAAAAAGATTCTCAACGTATTCCGCGAGGAGATGGAGCGGGAACTCGATCAGGGGGCCATTGTCATCAATATCCACTACTACGAAGGCGCCATGCTGGAAACAACACGTATATGCGAGGCGCTGAGCCACAACTGCCTGGTTGTTTCTGAAACCAGCGTCAATGATACGGAGTTCCCCCTGTTGAAAGAGCTGGTGGATTTTGTGCCGGTGGGGGATGTGGACGCCATGGCCCAACGCCTGGAATACTGGACGACGCATCCAGAGGCCCTGACCCAGCGCATTGAGGAGAGCCGTGCCGTATTGGAGCGCATGTATAATCGCTTTGTGCTGGATGTGGGCCGTGTGCTCTTCTTTGCCAAGGTTATCAATTTTGAAACCTTATACCGCCTGGGCAGGGAGCTTGCCCTTCCTGGGGATGCCCGTATCAACCTTGGAGAGATGAAACCGCAGGCACCTGCCGGTGAACAGGACCTCATGATTCCGCATCCGGATGCAGAGTATTCCAAAGCGGCAACCTATGCCTTTTACGCCCGGAAAGCCCTGCAGGCGGGCCTGGAGAAGCTGACCATCGGCACGGCGCAGCATCCTGCGGCCTCCTATAGTGCCGGTGCCCTGCTTTCCCTGGCCCAGTGGGAGGGCGTGGGCATGACACCCCGACTGGAAGCCGCTATCAATTCATACGCAGAATAGCGCGCCCGGAAGCCTCTTGCCACACATGGCAGCATGAGCCAATGTGCCTCCCGGTACATTGGCTCAATTTTTCTTGCGCGAGGCGTATACCGGTATCTTGCACACTTTGATGATGACCCTGCCGCTTTTGGTCTTCTTTTTCTGGAAAAATAATTTCCTTGTTTTGCGGCGTATGGTGAGATAACACCGTTCTGTACCGGCTTTGAGTTTTACATTCGGGGTAAAGGTATCCTCCACCTTATATCCTTGAGCTACCACAATAGAGCCCAGTGCCACTTCCAGATGGTGTGCGATGTTGATGGAATGTTCCGGATCGGGCGGGGGAAAATCATTCAACTCGAGCCTCATCTCCTTTATTTTCTGGAAAAGAGATGCTCTTGCAATAAACATGGTCCCTTTGATGTATCGGCATACTCGTAGCGTCAGATTCACCTTTTCCAGCAACTTCTCTGCGCCTTTTTGCACTTTCAGCAGTGTGGCCTCTGTTTTGTGGAACGAGGGGACAATGACACGATAACAATTTATCATGCCCAACTGGCTGTCTTCTTCAAATGATTGCAAACACTTTTCCAGATTGTCTTTTTTCATGAATGAAAGCAGACTTTCCCGCCAGCGTTTCCCGTACAGATAGTAGGGTGATTTTATTGTCCACCCTGGTTCAGGATCAGTAAAGTTATCCCGTTTAGTATGCAGCTTGATGAGATATGAGTACTGAGATAAGTCCACCTCGTTTAATACCGAGATAAACGGCCACACATCGTATCCCCTGTTTGCCACCTTGCGTATCTGGGCGTCCGGATGAAAATGCCGTATCTTTGTAATGAGCGCTTCATCTTCCGAAACCGCGGTCACATACAAATCGTACGAACATCCCAGCGTATCCAGATTTTCCAGATAGGAGCGCAACTCATCCCACATATCTACATAGTAGACGTGGACATGCACAAGGATACGGTGGTGATTATTCATGGTGTGCGGTGAAATTGAAATGGCCTTATTTGCTCTGCCTCAGTATATGGATTATTATGGGCAGCATTCGCGCCGCCTGCTCCGTTACATTTTATCTGCGTGTTATCTAATTATGTCAGCGTATAATTCTTCTAATCTTCTTTTATTGCGTTGGTACGGTGCAGGAAGTATATGAAAAAACGGGTTAACCTGGTATCAGCGGTTTTGGTACATATCCTCGTAATACTTCTCGTAGGCGCCGGAGGTGATGTTATCCATCCACTCCTGGTTGTCGAGATACCATCTTACAGTCTTCTCGATTCCTTCCTCAAACTGAAGACTTGGCTCCCAGCCGAGCTCCTTCTGAAGCTTTGTGCTGTCGATAGCGTATCTTGCATCGTGACCAAGAC
>JAFNWZ010000012.1 GCA_017379255.1 Akkermansia sp.
CGGTGCGCGGCGAGGGCGGCGTGCTCCGCGGGCCGGATGGCCAGGAGTTCATGCAGAAGTATGATACCCGCAAGAGCCTGGCCCCGCGAGACATTGTGGCGCGCGCCATCAACCACGAAATTCTGCGCACCGGCCACCCCTGCATGTACCTCGACATGACCCACAAGCCCAAGGGCTTCATGGCCGAGCGTTTCCCCTACATCTACGAGACCTGCAAGAGCTATGGCGTGGATGCCGAAACTGATTTCATTCCGGTAGTTCCCAGCGCGCACTACCAGTGCGGCGGTGTGCAGACGGATACGGACGGCCAGACCTCCCTGCGCGGTCTGTTCTGCGCTGGTGAAACCGGCTGCACCGGGCTGCACGGTGCCAACCGCCTGGCCAGTAATTCCCTGCTGGAATGTGTGGTGATTTCCAAGCGCGCCCTGAACCGCATGCTGCGCAGCCTGCCGCTGGCGCACAAGATGGAGGAATACCCCATCCCTGAATGGAAGCATGGCGAACGCGTGCCGCAGGATGACCTGGCCATTCTCTACCACTGCTGGGACGAAGTGCGCCGCACCATGATGGACTATGTGAGCATTGTGCGCACCAACCACCGCCTGCAGCGCGCCGCCACCCGCCTGCGCAACATCAACCGCGAAATCAACGAATACTACTGGGGCTACCGTGTGACCCCGGAAATTCTGGATTTGCGCAATCTGGCCCTCACCGCTTCCCTCATTGTGGACTGCGCCATCCGCCGCCAGGAATCCCGCGGGCTGCACTTCACACTTGATGCTCCGGATAAGCTGCCTGTTGCCCGCCCCAGCGTGCTCCACAACTGGTAAGAGTAACAACACATGCTGGTGCGCCACTTGTTCACGCTGCTCCCCCTGCTGGCTCTTCTCCCCCTCCAGGCAGAAGCGCAGAAGCGCAGCAGCATGAGCTCAACGGCGGTTCAGCGCAGCGCAAAAAAACCGCCCAGGCGCCGCATGAGCGAGGAGAGGCTCCGCGACTCCGCCATCAAGGCGGGGCCTATGCGCCCGGAATTCGACCAGAGCCACCGCCGGAACTTCCCCGACCCGAAGAAGTACGGCAACCGCCCCAGCCCCGGGGCATACCCCTGGCATTTCGATATCACCGCCACCTACTTCTACATAGGCGAACAGGCAACTAAGAACAACCCCGTTCCCAACACCGCCAGCAGCTGGGACAGCGCCTGGGATGACAACTACGGCGGCTTTGACGACCCGAACCCGGCCAACCGATGCCCCCGCACCTACACCCCGCTGGGCTTCACGCCGCAGCTCAATCCCTTCTACGTAGCCCTGCCCTACAATGACATCGACAAGGGAGGGCCGAAACCGGAGGCTTCGCGCGTGATTCCCTGGTACCGCAAATACAAGGACGGCAAGTACGAATCAGTCTGCCGCGGCACCTGGGTGCAGATTTACTACAACGGGCGCTACTGCTTTGCGCAGTGGGAAGACTGCGGCCCGTTCCGCACCGACGACTGGGAATATGTATTCCTTGGCGCGCGCCCGAAAAACCATGCCAACAAGGCCGCCGGCATTGATATTTCCCCCGCTGTGCGCGATTACCTCGGCATCAAGGGCGGTACAGCCACCGTTCACTGGCGCTTTGTGGATTTCCACCGGGTGCCGGGAGGCCCTTGGGCGCGCTACGGCAAAGACAACCCCTTCATCAACCCGGAGTTGAAACGCGCTATTTTCAAATACCAGCACAAACACAACATCATCACCACCAAACGCTGATTTTTCCACGCCATGTTCAAGAACCTCATCTTCGACTGGTCCGGCACGCTGTGCGATGACCTTGCCCTCACCCTGGAAGCCACCAACTACGTGCTGGCCCAGTATGACCGACCCGCCCTGACCCGCGAGCAGTTCCGCGCCGAATTCCAGCTTCCCTACCCGGATTACTACGCCCGCAAGACCCCGGAAGCCAAACTGGTGGATCTAGAGAAATTCTACCGCCATGCCTTTGACCACGCCGTGACCCAGGTCACCATCATTCCGCACGCACGGGAGTTCATGGAATTCTGCCGCAAACGCGGCATCCGCTGCTTCATCCTGACCAGCATGGACCCGCGCGCCTTCGATGAGCAGGCGCGTTTCCTGGGGCTCAAGGATTACTTCGAGCACATCCACTCCGGTGTGCGCAACAAGGAGGAATACATCTACAACCTGCTGCGCCAGCACAGCCTCAACCCGGCCGATACCGCCTTCATCGGTGACATGCAGCACGATATCAACGCCGCCCACAGCGCCGGCATCATCGGCATCGGCGTGCTCACCGGCTACAACAACGCCGCCCAGCTGGCCGTTTCCACCCCGGATTTAACCGTTCCCCACCTGGGTTCCCTCCAAAGCCTCATGGAACGCAGCGGCACACGGGCCGCAACGGCAGACTCCATCCACATCAACGGGCTGGAGTTCACCTGCCGCATCGGCGTGCCGGAGGAAGAACGCGCCGTGCCGCAGAAGCTGATGGCCAATATCACCCTGACTCCGCCCGCAGCCTTTGCCGATATGGCAGAAGACATCAGCAGCACCATAGACTATGACGCCCTGAGCCGCCACCTGATGGCGCTGGCCCAGGCTGAGCCCACCATCCTGCTGGAAACCCTGTGCCGCCGACTGGCCGTGGCCTGTGTGCAGGACTTCGGCGCCGCCAGCGCCACCGTAGAGCTCCACAAATTCATTCTTCCCTTCACCCAATCCGTTTCCGTGCGTTGCACGCTGTAACCCCGGCGGCTTCATGTGGCAGATTTGTCACAAACTTACAGCTTGCAGATATGTGGCTTCAATGATATTATAAACTCAGTCCCTTTTCCCCATTCCATGAAATATAGTCTAACTCTTCCCCTTCTATTGGCACTGGGCGGCGCAGCCATGGCCCAGATGCCAGGCAAGATGACCACCTTTGTGCTTGCCGAAAAAGCCTCTGCCGGCTATGACCGGATTATCCGCAAAAGCACAGGCCGCACCGAAGCCGTGCGCCATGTCACCATCCGCGCAGCCGTGGAAGGCCAGCTGGTAGAAGTGCTTTTCCAGGAAGGAGCATTCGTCAAGGAAGGGGAGCTACTGCTGCGCATTGACCCGCTGCGCTACGAAGCCGCCATCAAACAGGCAGAAGCCACCGTGGCCCAGCTGGAGGCCCAGCTGGCCTATGCCACCAGCCGCGCCAACCGATTCAGCACCCTGGCAGAGCAGCAGGCTGCTTCTCGCGAGGACATGGGAACCACGAAAGCGAACGTGGCAGAACTGAAAGCCAGAATCAAAGGCGCCGAAGCAGAGCTGGCGCGCGCCCGCAAGGATTTGGAGGATTGCAGTATCTACGCTGAAATCAGCGGCCGCATCGGTCGTATCCAGAAAGGCACCGGCAACTACATCACCCGCGGAGAAGCCATCACCACCATCACTCAGCTGGACCCGATTTATGTGCGTTTCCCGCTGAGCCAGAACGATGTAAACGGCATCTTCCACGGTCCCAAGGAAATTGGCAATGTGACCAGGGTACAGCTGACTCCCGCGAGCGGCCGCCCGTATGCCGGCAATGGGCGCATCGTCATCGTTGATAACCAGCTCACCGGCAGCACAGACTCGTACACCCTGTGGGCAGAATTCGAGAACCCGGAGCATAAGCTGACCCACAGCGGCATCGGCGCGCTCACGATTGAACTGACCAACACGCGCGAGCTCTGCATGGTGCCGCTCACAGCGGTGCATTATGATTCTGATGGAGCCTTTGTATACACCATTGATTCTGAAGGCAAGGTAGCGAGACGGAATGTAGTGACCGGCTCGGTACAGGGACGCCTGCAGTCCATTTATTCCGGTCTGGAAATAGGCGAAACCGTCATCAGCGACGGCTCTCACAAGACCCGCCCGGGTGCAGTGGTGCGCCCGGTATTTGCAGATGCCACCGTAAACGAGCCCGGCTCTGCCCAGGGAGGGGAGCTCGCGCCGGTGGAAGTGGGCACGGCGCAGGTTGCAGAAATGGTTGACCCCACCGTACTGAAAGTTGAAACGGCGCGATTGGAAGCGCTCAACGTAGTGGAACTGCGCCCGCTGGTGCAAGGGCTGGTGGAAGAAACAAATTTCAAGGAAGGCGAACATGTGGAAAAGGGTGCCAGCCTGTTCCGCATTGATTCGACCCGCTATCAGGCCACGGTGGAAACCTGCCAGGCAGCCATTGCGCAGCTGGATATCAAGATTGCCGATGCGCAGAGCAAATATGAACGCCAGCAGAAACTGCTGACACTGAATGCCAGCAGCAAGGACGACCTCGAAAACGCAAAGGCCACCCTGCACCAGCTGCAGGCAGAGCGCGAAGCCGCCGTTGCCCGTCTGGCCGTGGCAGAGGATGATGTGAAACGCTGCCACGTGACCGCTCCGGTAAGCGGCCGCGCCGGACGTATCCTCATCTCCAAGGGCAACTATGTGACCAGCCTCAACGAACCGCTGGCCCGCATGGTGCAGCTCAGCCCCATTTACGCACGTTTCCCCCTCAGCGAGAAAGACATTCTCTCGGTATACGGCAGTGCAGACAAACTGGCCGAACAAGCCGAGCTCACCTTGATAACCTCCACCGGTGAGGAATTACCGGATAAAGGCCGCGTGGCGTTCTGCGACAACGAAATCCAGACCACAACAGACACTCAGAACATCTGGGCCGTCTTTGAAAACGCAGATAAGAGCCTGACACCCGGCGGCGTGGTCAGCATTCATGTGAAGCGCAAGGCAGAGCACCAGGTTCCATGCATCCCGGCCGACGCCGTGCTCACGGACTCCCGCGGATACTACGTTTATGTGATGAAGCATAACCGCGCCGTGGAGCGCCGCATCATCTGCGGCAGCACGGCGGAAGATGGCCGCATTGCCGTGTTCTCCGGGCTGCTTCCGGGTGAGCAGGTCATTACCACCAACCTGGCAGATATGGAAGAAAACACCCCTGTGCAGGCACGCTGAACCACTAACCCGATTTTCACAACATTATGTTTTCTGCATTCTTTGTACACCGCCCCAAGTTCGCTTTCGTTATCTCCATTCTGATGATGCTGGGTGGTCTGCTCTGCCTGAGCAAGATGCCCGTTTCAGAATACCCGGAGGTCTCGCCGCCCACTATTTCCGTGCGCATGACCTATGCGGGCGCCAGCGCCGAGGAAGTGGCCCAGGTGGTGGCCGCCCCGGTGGAG
This sequence comes from Akkermansia sp., assembly GCA_017379255.1. GTDB lineage: Bacteria > Verrucomicrobiota > Verrucomicrobiia > Verrucomicrobiales > Akkermansiaceae > Akkermansia. Next base: position 5,204 of record JAFNWZ010000012.1, read on the forward strand.
GAACAGATCATCGGCATGGATGACCTGGAATACTTCTACTCCTCATGCGGTAATGACGGCTCGTTCAGTCTCACGCTCATCTTCCGCTCCGGGACAGATGACGACATGGCCATGGTGAATGTTTCCAACGCCATCAAGCGCGTGGAATCCAAACTGCCCAGCGAAATCAAGCAGACGGGCTACAATGTGAACAAGCGCAGCGGCGATATGCTCTGCTTCCTCAACTTCATGTGCGACGAGAACAAGATGAGCATTCTTGAGCTCTCCAACTGGCTTCGCATGAATGTGAAAGACAAAATCTGCCAGGTGGACGGCGTTTCCAGCGCAGACATCATCCCCAGCCGCAACTACTCCATGCGCGTGTGGATGAACACCACCCGCATGAGCGCCATGAACATCACCCCCGCCGATGTGAGCGAGGCCATTAAGGCGCAGAACGTGCAGGCCGCAGCCGGCTCCGTGGGTGCTGAAGACATCCAGTCCTACGCCACTTTCAAAGTTACCGCAACGGGCCGTCTCAAGACGGCAGAAGAGTTCGGCAACATCATCGTGAAACGCGGGCAGAATGGCCACGTGACCAAGCTCAAGGACATTGCCACCGTGGAGCTGGGCGCAGAACGCAACACCGGATACAGCCGCCTGAACGGCAAGGACAACGTGGGCATGATTATTCACCAGAATAACGAAGCCAACGCCCTGCTCACCGTGGCCAAGGTGCAGGAATGTATGCGCCAGATTGAACCGAACTTCCCGGATGGCATGGAATGGTGCATGGGCTACGACCCGACCCAGGCCATTGATGCCACCATGGATGAGATTGTGGAAACCCTGGTGGTGGCGCTGCTCCTGGTGGTTCTGGTCACCTACCTTTTCCTGCAGGACTGGCGCGCCACGCTGATTCCGGCCATTGCCATTCCGGTATCGCTGCTCGGTGCCTTCCTGGTGATGTACCCGCTGGGCTATTCCATCAACGTGCTGACCATGTTCGGTCTGATTCTGGTGATCGGCTCTCTGGTGGACGATGCCATCGTGGTTGTGGAAAACGTGATGCGCATCATCCAGGAGGAAAAGCTTACCCCGAAGGAAGCCACACTCAAGAGCATGAAGCAGATTACCGGCGCCATCATCGCCACCACGCTGGTGACACTCGCCGTGTACGTTCCCATTGCTTTCTACGGCGGCATGGTGGGTGTGATTTACACGCAGTTCTCCGTGACGATGTGCGTGGCACTCTGCATTTCCACCATCAACGCACTGACCCTCTCCCCCGCGCTCTGCGCCATCATCCTGAAACCTGCCGGCACCAAGACCAGCAAACTGGGCACCATCATCTTCTGGCCGTTTAACTGGATTCTGGAAACCAGCCGCCGTATCTACCTGTGGGGTGCCGGCATCCTGGTGCGCCACGCATGGCTGACCGTACTCTGCCTGCTGCTGGTGCTGGGCGGCAACTACATTTACTTTGCCGGCGCGCCTGCCGCATGGCACCAGCTCATGGGAACAGAAGGCAAGGTGGCCACGGCAAACAGCATCAACCCCATGAGCATGCTGGCACCGCCTGCGCTCAACAGCTCCTTCATCCCCACGGAAGACAAGGGCAGCCTTTTCGTCATGGTGACCATGGAAGGCACCGCCACGGCCAAACAGCGCACGGATAAAGTGATGCGCCAGATTGAGAAACGCGTTATCGGCATGCCCGGTGTGGATATGGTAACCGCCCAGAGTGGTTACAGCTTCGCCAGCGGTTCCGGCGAGCATACGGGCATGATGATTGTGCTGCTGACCCACTGGAGCGAACGCACCACACCTGATATGCACGCCAGCCGCATTGCAGAGCGCATCAACGCCGCCTGTGCAGATATCCCCGAAGCCAGCATCATGGCCGTAACTCCGCCCGCCATCCGTGGTCTGGGTATTGCCGGCGGCGTTTCTGCCGTGCTGCAGGTCTCCGGCGATGCCACACCGCAGGATCTGGGCCGCGCCGTCAAGGATCTGCAGGAACGACTCATGGCACGCCAGGACCTCGTTTCCCGCACCCGCAGTGAATACGACGCGGAAACAC
>JAFNWZ010000108.1 GCA_017379255.1 Akkermansia sp.
GACGCTCGCTGCTAAACAATTTAGCAGCGTATTGTCAATTAGCTGTGCTACATGAATTTGAAAGCAGTCCTAATGAAACGTTGGGACACATGTGGTTTGAAACAGCCCCTTCCCTTGACTTCCTGCGGAATTATGGTGTACAATGCCGGCGCAGATGTTACCCATTGAGCAGATACGCAGCGAGATACTGGAAGCCTCAAGGCAGCCGGGGTTCTGTGTGTTGCTGAGTGCCCCGACGGGCAGCGGCAAATCCACACGGGTTCCGGGCATGCTGCTGGAGGCCGGCTGGGGGGAGAAAGGCACCATCATCGTGGTGCAGCCGCGGCGGCTGGCTGCCCGCCTGCTGGCGGGTTATGTGGCCAGGCAGTTCCCCTGCCAGTTGGGGCAGGAAGTGGGTTACACTGTGCGCTTTGACTCTCAGCGCAGTGCCGCCACGCGCATTCTGTTTGTGACGGATGGCATTCTGGAGCGCCGGCTCACCGAAGACCCGGAGCTGTGCGGTGTTTCAGCCGTGATTTTTGATGAAGTGCACGAGCGCCGCCTGAGCGGAGATTTGTGTCTGGCGCGTGTGCTGGAACTGCAGCGCAGTACCCGCCCGGAAATCGGCGTTTTCGTGATGTCTGCCACGCTGGAGCTGGACAAACTGCAGGGCTACCTGCCGCAGGCCACCGTACTGCGGGCAGAGGGCCGACTCTACCCGGTGGAGGTGATTTACCGCCAGCCGGTTCCGGTGCGCAACAAGTCCGGCTATGTGCAGGCACCGCCGGTGTGGGAGCAATGTGCCGAGGCGGTGCGTTCGCTGGTGGAAAAGCCCGACTGCGGGGATGTGCTGGTGTTCCTGCCCGGGGCATACGAAATCCGCCGCACGGTGGAGATTCTTGAACATGTGGGATGGATGAGCGGGCGCGATGTCTTTGCCCTGCACGGGCAGCTCACTCCGGATGCACAGGCACGCGCCGTGGAATGCGGCAGCAGGCCGCGTGTCATCGTTTCCACCAACATTGCCGAAACCTCACTCACCATTGAGGGAGTGCGCTCTGTGGTAGACAGCGGCACCGCCAGAGAAGCCCGCTGGGATCCGCTGCGCGGCATCTCGACCCTGCATATTGTCCCCATTTCCCAGGCCCAGGCCGAGCAACGCGCCGGGCGCGCCGGACGATTAGGGCCCGGCCGCTGCATCCGCCTGTGGAGCGAGGCCGAACACCGCCGCCGCGCCCCCTTCCCCGCGCCGGAGGTACACCGGGCAGATATTTCACAAGCCTTCCTGAACCTGCTGTGCTGGGGCTGCCGGAATCTGGGGGAAATCCGCCGTTTCCCCTGGCCGGATGCCCCCACCGAAGCCGAAACCACCCGCGCCTGGCAGTTGCTGGTGGAGCTGGGTGCAGCAAACGAAGCCGGGCTTACCGCCACAGGCAGAAAGATGCTGCAATACCCCCTGCCCCCGGTGCTGGCCCGCCTGCTGGTGGCGGGTGAGACTTCTGGCTGCCACACCGAAATGGCCGCCATTGCGGCCCTGTTGCAAGGCGAAGATATCGCATTGAACACCGGGCTGCACCCCAGCCTGCGACAGGAGGACGATTTCTCTGACTTCCAGGCCGGATGGCGCGCCGTGGAAGCAGCCGCGCGCCTCAATTTCAACCCGCAGGAATGCGGCAGGCTGGGCATCATGGCCCGAGCCGCGCGCGAAATCATCCAGAGCTTCCGCCAGATGAACCATGGCCGCCCCGGAATGCCCGATTTTGCCGCGCACCGCGCGGGCATCATCTCCGGGTTGCTGGGCAGTTTCCCGGCGCACGTGGCCGCCCGCAACAGCACCGCCACCAGCACGGCCCGGCTCTGCAACCGCCGCGGCGGCAGCATTGCTGCTGATTCTGTGGCAGGCAATGCCGATGTTTTCCTTGCCGCCGAAATGACGGAAGTCGGCGGCAAGAGCGTGGAAACCAGACTGAGCAAATGCACCAGCCTGCAGCTGGCAGACCTCCCCACTACAGAGGATGATGTGGCGGTGTACGACCCAGCCCGCAAGCGCGTGCTCAATTTCCACCGCACGCTGTACCGCGACCTGGTGCTCACCGAAAAGGAAAGCGGCGATGCCGCGCCCGATGCCGCCGCCCCGCTACTGGCTGAGCAGGTGGTGCGCGGCAACCTGCGGCTGGAGGGATGGGATGGCCACGTGCTGCAGTGGATTAACCGCCTCACCTGCCTGCGCGCCGCCATGCCCGAGCTGGAGCTTCCCGGTTTCGGAGAAGAAGACCGCCTCGTTGCCATCACCATGCTCTGCGAAGGCGCAGTGTGCTACAAAGACATCCAGAGCCGCCCGGTGCTGCCCATC
>JAFNWZ010000109.1 GCA_017379255.1 Akkermansia sp.
GCAGAGCCGTTGACAGCACGGGCAATCTGACAGTGTCTTTCAACAATACTGCCACAGCCGATGTGGTCAACATCGTATACAAGGATGCCGTATTGGGCGGCAGCGGCACACTGTCCACAAAGGTATTGAATTATCATCATTCGGATTCCCCCGTAACCATTGATGGCTTACGCGTGGTGGAAACCCAGGCCAACACCAGATCCTGGACTGACAATATCGCCTCGACCCTCAGTCTGAAGAACGGGGCAGTGCTGGATACCCGCCTTTCGGATTACACTGTTGCCAGAACCATGGTTGTGGGTGGTGCCGGGGCCGCCGGCACAATGTATGTGAATGGTATTAAGCTGTCGCCCGATTCTACAGGTTCATACGGTGGCGCATTGGTTGTCAATGCAGGGGCTCATCTGGTAATTGCCGGGGAGGGCTCGGGGAATGCATCCGGTGATTTTGTACTTGCACACTACGGATTTGAGAAGTGGATATACGGCTATAGCAACGAAATCAGCATTGACGGTTCACTGACCAGTAATGCAGCCATGACGCTGATGTACAACAACGCCACGCTCAATGTGAACGAAGGCGGTACACTCAACCTGCTTAAGGGGTTAAATCTCACCGGCAGTTGTGCTACAGAGATATTCAGCCAGGCGGTATACGCCACCCTCAATGTAAACGAGGGAGCCCGCATCAATGCCGCAGGCGGTACGCAACACGGCAATCTGATTATAAACATGGCCGCTGATACTACGCTGGGCGCCATCGGCGAGGCGGATTCCACCGTCACCTTCTCCAACAACATGAGCTGGGGAACGGCTGGGGAGGAAGGCATCATCACCATCGATACCGCCGCCACCACCACCGATGAGGACCTGCAGCTCTCGCGCAGTGAGAACCAGGGAGTCACCGTGGATATCACCGGCAATGTCACCCTGAAAGGAAATACCACACTGGAGGTCACGGGTAGCGGCACCCTGAAGCACAAGGGCACGTTTAATAACACGGCAGCCATCCGTGTGCAGGAAGGAGCATCACTGGCCGTAGGCTCCACCTCAGAGCTCTCCGCCACCACGGAACTGAATAAGGGCACCCTCTCCCTCCAGGCCGCCACTGTCAGCAGCACAAACCTCACGGTTACGGATTCTGCCACAATCCGCGCCATGGGGGGCACCAGCACCATCACGGCTGATACGCAGTTATCAAACAAGGCCAGCCTGACTTACGATGTGGACAGCGGGTCTGTTCTGAACTCCACTGGTCAGCTGTGCGGAGAGTCCCGCGCAACGGTCAGCAAAACCGGCGAAGGTGCGCTGCACCTGACCAATACGGCTGATTCCATCTCAGGCATCACGCTTTCTGAAGGCTCAATGTCTGTATATGGCGCAAACTCCTACCATCTGGATGATCTGGCCATGTCCGCCGCCACTACGCTGAATTTCAGCAACGGAAGCATTGCCGACACGGGAGAACGGGCCAGCGTGACTCTGGCTGGTGCTACCAGCTTCGCCTCAAACTGCACCATCAACGCCAATCTGATTCTGGCCGCAGGCTCTTCTCTGGATGTGGGAACCGCAGGCGTTGCCCTGAATGGCGCCCTGACCCTGCGTCAAGGGCTCTCACTGGGTGAATCCACTCTGCAAAACCTTCATGCCCTGACTCTTGGGGAAGAGTTTGTTCTGTTCACAGGCGTCACATCATTGACGCTGGAGTCTACCGATTTCTCCCAGATTTCACTGCAGGATTCCGTGCAGGCTATCACCTATTTCGGTAATCTGGAAAGCGAACTTTACATGCTTACCTATTCGGGGAATGAAGATGGCATCATCTCCATTGTCAGCCTCCCTGAAGCAGAAATTTCAGCGAGACATCTGACATGTAAAGGTGGCTTCAGCTCCGTTGTCAGCCTCCCTGAACCGACCTCGGTTTCCCTCAGTCTGCTGGCGCTCTGCGGGCTGGCCGCCCGCCGCCGCAGAAAGTGAGGAGCCCGGCTCCAGCCAGCAAAAACACCCGCACAGCCAGCGCTGTGCGGGTGTTTGATATATAATCAAGTACAGTCGCTTTACTCCTGCTCCATTTCCTCGGCGGCATCATCCACCTCAGACTCCGCAGCGGACTCAGCAGCCATGGGGGCAGCGGGACGGTGGCGGGCTGCCTCGATGAGGAACAACTCGGCCACGCGGAAAGCACGGCGGGAGGCCTCGGCCGCGGTGCGGTCGTCCATGAGTGCAAGACCTTCCTCGGTCACTTCGCCCAGGAATATCTTCCAGGCGCGGCGCACCAGCTCCTCCTTGTCCACCTGCGGGGTGGCCTGGGGCTGCTGTTGCTGCTGGGCACCATCAAAAATCCGCGCAGCGTACGGACGCATCTTTTTTTCGAGCTCAAAATATTTTTGTTCTCTTTCTGTCA
>JAFNWZ010000110.1 GCA_017379255.1 Akkermansia sp.
AGCAGCGTCGCCTTCACCGCAGACACCGATGTCCCAGGTGATAGCGTACTCGGGGTGAGCTTCTTCGAACTTAGCCAGCATAGCAGGCAGCCAGCTGTTCTCGTCTCTCTGGTCGACCTGGGGAGCCCAGACCTTCAGAGTGATGGCTTCGGGGCCCTCAGCAGCAGGAGCCTCAGCAGCGGGAGCGTCAGCCTTGGGGGCCTCAGCAGCGGGAGCGTCAGAGCCGCCGCAGGCAGCCAGGGACAGAGCCATAGCCAGGACCAGCAGCAGTGCAATGATCTTCTTCATCTTTTTTCCTCCTAATAGAAGTATAATAAATTTATGCAGCAACGAAAGGATCTTTCGCAGATGCCAAAAAAGGGGGTGTTCTCAACAAAATTGTTGAGAACGAAACAAGGCAGCTGCCTTGTTTCGAAACATTTCGAAACGAAAATGTGAACGGTTCATGTACAGTATAGCATCGAAAAGCCATTACCGTCAACGAGCGAATATGTAAAAAATCGACATTTCAATTTGTTAATTTTTCACAATCATCCGTTTATACAGCAGTTTTATACCAAAGATTCCTCTGTTTCCGCCTCCGCTGCCTTCTCAAGGGCATTCAGGGCATCCCAGTTGGCACGACCGTAACGTTTCGAAACATTGCGGACTTCCTCGCACAGTTCCTCGGTGATCTGACCGGGCTGCAGACGCCAGCTCCAGTTGACCTCAACAGTACCGGGGGTGTTCATTCTGCTGGAATTGTCCAGACCCAGCCAGTCCTGAACGGGGACCAGGCGCTCGGAGATGATGATGGCGTCTTCGAAGTTGTAACCGTACCAGGACATGTAAGCCACCAGCACGTTGCGCCCCAGGGCGAGTTCGCCGCCATCGGTACAGGGGCCATCGGCCAGCACATCGCCGGGCTTCACCACATCACCACGGGAAACGATAGGTTTCTGGTTAATGCAGGTGGAGGCGTTGGAGCGCATGAACTTGCGGAGCTGGTATACATAGATACCCTTGTCGGCATCGGTCTTGATACTATCCGGGTCGCTCAGCCAGGTATTCGGGGAGACGGGCAGCTCACCATCGGGGGTGGTTACCACGTACTCTGCCGTGGCAGAAGCCACGATGCCGGGAGCCACGGCGCAGACCACGGCGCAACTATCGCGTGCGCACTTGGCCTCAATACCAGTGCCCACAAGCGGAGCCTGGTTCACCATCAACGGCACACCCTGGCGCTGCATGTTGGCGCCCATGAGTGCACGGTTGGCGTCGTCGTGCTCAAGGAAGGGAATCAGACCGGCGGCGATGGAGATAATCTGCTTAGGAGATACGTCCATGTACTCCACCTTGGCGGGGTCAACCTCAATGAACTCACCGCGCTCGCGGGCAGTCACGCGCTTACCGGTGAAGTGGCCCTTGCCGTTGTCGTTGTCGATGGGGTTGTTAGCCTGGGCAATGAGGTGGTACTCTTCCTTATCTGCGGTAAGGTACACGACCTCGTTGGTCACCACGGATTCAGTGCTCACCACTTCACCCTGTGCATTCTTCTTCTCCACATGCTTCACGCGGCGGAACGGGGTCTCGATGAAGCCGTACTCGTCGATGCGGGCGTAGGTGCAAAGCGAGTTGATAAGACCGATATTCGGACCTTCGGGGGTCTCAATGGGGCAGATACGGCCATAGTGGGAGGGATGCACGTCTCGCACCTCGAAGCCGGCGCGGTCACGGTTCAGACCACCCGGGCCCAGGGCAGAGAGGCGGCGCTTGTGCGTCAACTCAGCCAGGGGGTTGATCTGGTCCATGAACTGGGAGAGCTGGCTGCGGCCGAAGAAGTCGCGCACGACAGCGCTGAGGGCCTTCGGGTTGATGAGCTTGCTCGGGGTAATATCGGTGCGGGTGGTATCGCACAGGGTCATGCGCTCCTTGACCAGGCGCTCAGTGCGGGCAAGACCCACGCGGCACTGGTTGGAAATAAGTTCGCCCACGGCGCGCACGCGGCGGTTACCCAGGTGGTCGATATCATCCACCTGCCCTTCGCCATGAGTCAGGCGCAGCAGATACTTGAGGGAGGCCAGGAAGTCCACGGGCTGAATGAGGCGGCAGTCCTCAGGCACATCCAGACCAAGCTTCTGGTTAATCTTGTAACGGCCCACGCGGGTGAGGTCGTAACGCTTCTCATCCTTGAACAGGCGGTCAAGAGCGGTGGCAGCCTGCTGCACGGAGGAGGGGTCACCCGGACGGAACTTGCGGAAGATTTCCTTGAGAGCAGATTCACGGTCGTGGGCCAGGTCCTTCTTGAGGGTCTTCACGAGGGTTTCTTCCTCGCGCTGGTCAATGACCTCGATTTCCTCGATGCCCAGTTCCTGCATCTTGCGGATGGTGGCCAGGCTGAGCGGCTCGTATGCCTTGGCAATAATGGTTGCCTTGCGGCCTTCCTTATCTTCGCCGTACTTCACGTCCCCGAAGGGCACGAGGTACTCAAGCTCAGGGCCGGCAACGGCGCTGAGATGCAGCGTCTCAATGGTGTAGAACTGCTCCACAATCTGGCGGTCGGTCTCATAGCCGAGGTAGCGCAGGAACGTGGTGGCCAGGAACTTGCGGCGGCGGCGGCGGCGGTCCAGGAACACATACATGAGGTCGTTCGTGTCGAACTGGACCTCAAGCCAGGAGCCGCGGTCGGGAATGATGCGGAAGGAGAAAATGTCCTTGCCGTTGGTGTGCTGGGTCTTCTCGAAGCACAGGCCGGGGGAGCGGTGCAGCTGGGCCACAA
>JAFNWZ010000111.1 GCA_017379255.1 Akkermansia sp.
CCTGTGCCGTAATCCAGATAATACAGGATGGGACGAATGTTGAAAATCCATTCATACCACTTGGAGGAATAGGGGTGGGTAGCATTCACGCCCACGTGATAACTCAGCATGCTCACCTGATTATCCCACACAATTTTTGCGTAGCGGGGATTAAAGTACATGGCAAGTCCGCTCATCCCCTGGCTTTCCCCATAGGGATAGTAGCTCATGTAATACAAAACACAGGGCACCGTCACAAACCAGATCAAGCAGAAGCCGATGTTGCGGGCAAAGGCGGAAAAGCGGCGCACCTGGCCGGGCTGCAGGCAGGTGACACCATCACCCGCATCAACAACACTCATATCGACACCACCGCCACCCTCCGCAAAATACTGGCAGCGCAATCACCAGGCAGCATTATCCGCATCTATTACCAGAGAAACAGCAAGCAGCGAGCCGCAATCGCCACCTTGCAGCCCCTCCCCGAATCGCCCCAGAAAAAAACATTCCATGCGGAGTCTCCCGTCTTATCCGCGGAACAACGCCTGCAATTTGCCCAGGCGCGCACGCGCCTCCGCCTTCAATTGGCACGTCTGCCGCACCGCATGAACCGGGAACAAGTGCTGGCCGATATGCGCGAACTGCTGGTGCTGGCACGCAGCATTCCGGCCACCCACTCGCAATGGCTGCAAGGAAGCACCGTTGACATGCAGCTGGAACTGCCCGATGCTGCGGGCCGCGTTGTCCTGCGGATGCAGGGGGAGCAATTGTGGCTGGAGTTTCTCAACACCAGAGGCAGCTGCGAATACCGGGCCGCAATCGACACCCCGGCTCAGAGGGCAGCTCTGCCGGCAACAGTGCAGCAACGCCTGCACCAACTACTGGAAATCAGATAGTATCCGGAAGAAGCGGTATCTCCTTACTTCCTTTAGGCGCTTCGACACGAATGCGGTACAACAAAGGAAGCTCCTCGCCATCCCCGCGGAGGACCGGGGGAACAATAATATCCCAACCTCTACCGGCAGGCAGCTCTGCCGCCACCGACTTCACCAACTCCGGCAAATCATTCTCCGCATGCACAACGCGTTCGCGCACACGCCAATACTGCTCCGTGCCCAATTCCTCCGTTTCCACATACCGGACCTGGTCCAACGGCACTGACGCTCCCGGCAAGGCACGGCACAGAAGGCCATTACTCAGCCGGAGCGTACCAGGCAACTGTTCCTGCAGCTGCATCAACTGGGCAGCAATCTGGCGGTGTTCCAGCCGACGCAGCTCCTCTCGGACTTTATCGTAAGCCGCAGAAGCATCCTCAAGGCGGGCTTCCAGTTCCTCTGCGGGCGGTATGCCAGCCTCCACCCAGGCTTCAACACGAGCCATGAGTCGGGAATCAGCCCCCGCCTGTCCCTGCGCCACACACATCCCCAGCAAACGGGAACGCAGGGCAAACATTCCAGGCGTTTCCAGCTGAATAACTGGAAGAGCGGGAGTACGCACAGCAAAGTAATCCCGCGCTTCCTGCCGCAATTCCCGGCTCAGCGATTCCCTCACCGCAAAAATCTCAACCGTATGCACCCCGGTCGTTCGCAGGGGAGCGGCATCCACCTCATCCAACAGCCCTACCGGAAGCAAAAAACGCCAGGCAACACCGCGGGGCGCTTCGTACATCGCCTCTCCCACCATCACAGGCAAACCGGAAACTGATACCCGGAGTCGGCTTCCCGGCACATAGGCCTCCAGGGCATGCGCCCGGCGTGCCTTGTAATTCTGACGGCTGGAGGCAGACACAAACACATCATACTGCACCCCGGAATCAAGCTTCACCACCCCTGGCTGAGCCGCATGGGGCGTAAGGAAATCCGCTTTTTCAATCTGCGAGATCCATAATTCCCTGCTCTGCCTGCTCAGCATCTCAGACATTTCAAGCACGGTTTCCGGCTTACAGCTCAGCCCCTCACGGAATCCCTGCATGAATAACGCCCTGTCCACAGCGGGAAGAAGCGCATCTGCATCAGGGGTCAAAGCTTGCTGGATACGCTGGAGCACCAGCAGAGCATCGCGCTCCAGACGCGCGTCCTCACAACGTTGCACCAGCCCGGCCTCCTGCGTGGCCACGGCAACAGGACAAATAACAGCAACAAGGGGCAGATAGAAAACAGAATTCATGGACGATAATATTCAGCTTGAAGAAGTAATTGAGCCAGAGATTCCGGCAGGCGGGCTGCATCGCGCTGGTAGAAATCTGCGCGCAACACAACATCGGGCACATGCGGCGTATTGGAAGAAACACTCAGTATACGCTCGGTCGATTTGATACAAAGCAGGTAATTCTCCTGCCGCAAGTACAGAACACAGGTCGCGTATTCATCACGCGAAGCGAGCCCGGCATCAGCCAGCTCCAGCATCTGCCGCCGCACCGCCGGGACATCTACATCAACCTCTCCCGGCGGCACCAGCAGGAGGAGCAATTGATTCAATGCCGACTGCTGCTCCGCTTTCAGCACAGGCTGGCAGGGACGCCCGCCCAAGGGAAATTTCACCGTCAACAGCTCACCCAGACGCACCAGCTCCAGGTGCAGCACATCTCCAGCCTGCATCTGCTGCACCAGGCACGCCAGGTCTGCAGGTTTGCGCAGCTCCGTGCCGCCAGCCCGCAGCAGAATATCACCAGGAAGCAGAAACTCTGCGGCCGGGGTTCCCGGTGCAACGTAGCAGATTACCAGGCCCTGATTTTCCGGCAGGACATCGGCAAAATGCACCCGCACCCCGGCATCCGGCTCAACCACCCGCACTCCCAGTACGGCGGATTGAGCCATCGCCGGCAACAGGCAGAATAAAATCAACACGAGCGTTCTCATCGGACAATCACGGCAGGTTCAGGCAAAGGTTCATGGTACCGGAAAAAAGCCTCCGGAGTCAACATAAAATCTGGCTTCAGCAGGAAAGGCTGCACCTCTCCCTGCCGGAACAGGCAGCCGATTATCAGATTCCGCTCTTTCTGCACTGCATCCAGCGCCCTGGCTGACTGGGCATTTTCCAGCGTGGTATCCGGCACAAAAAGCTGTTCGAGTTCCAGCAATTCGCGGCGGTACTCCTCCGTGTACTTCAACGGACGCACCCGGGTATTCTGTGGAGCCGCAGGAAGAATGACATACTGCCTGCCCCACACCTCAGCCGCCTCAGGGTGCAGCATCAGGTACTGCAACAGGCCCTGCGCATCGCCCTTGGCAGCAGGCGCACAGAGAAGCAATATGGGTAATTTGTGTCTGGCAGAAAGCTGCAGAGCTTCCTGCGGCGTGGCAGCCAGTTTCAGGGCCTTGACGGCCGGCTGCTCAGAGCAGAACGCATGAGCCCGGTTCCGCTCAGCCTCCGGAAGTCCCCAGGTTCGGAGCCACTGCACCATCCCGGAATCGTTCATCACCGCCATGTAATAAGCCCCCGGATGCCCGAAATCCGGCAGCGCGCCCACCGGGCGCCCCGTGACCTTGACCACATAACGCTCGCTGAGTTCATCCGGGCGGGCAGACCATGTTTCAAAGCCATTCTTTTTCCGCCACTGCTGGAAATACGGCTGCTCATCCCCCTCCAGCTGCTGGACAGGAAGAACGCGGGTTGAGCCTTCCGGTAAGCGCAACTGAATCGACTTTCCACCCTGGCAGAACGACATCAAGGCACCTTCAACCGATGAACCATTCTTCAACTTCCAGCTGCGGGCAGGAAGAACCGTCAGCGCATCACCCACAGCCCCGCGCGGAATCATTTTCTCCTCTGCTGGCTGCGAAGCGGCTTTCGTCTCCAGCGCAGCTAATTCACGCGCCTTTGGCTCTGCTGGAGTCCCCGCCACAGCAGCCAGAGCCGTTTCCACCAGGCCTGGAGTTTTCTGCAACTTACCCCGGCAGATATCCGCGTAGGCTTTGTAATAGAACAAATCTGCATGGCTGGGCACCGTGCCATAAGGTGTCGTTGTTGTCAACCCCTGGGTCAGCATGTACTCAAAGGCAAACAGTGCAGATTCCCAGCGACCGCGGCGGGCATAACTGAAACCAAGCCCCGGAGACATTCCAGCCTCGCGTCCCCGGCTGAACATCAACTCCAGGCGCATAATATCATTTCCTGCATCCCCCTCCTCTGCGAGTTCTGCCAGATAATCAGCATACGTAGCATAGTCCACATGGCGGTACAACATTGCCAGCAGCAAGGCATCTTTCCGGAAACGGGCTGCCTGTGCAGAATCGGCACAAAGCAGAGCACGAGCCAGACGATAAGCCGGCGTTGTATCCGTTTCCGGGTCTGCTGCCATCATCTGGCACAGGCGGTCTGCATCTTTCTGCTTCCCTTGCGACAGGTATGCCCGGATAAGACGCAGACCATTTGTAGCATAATTACCGCGGAAGTACCTGGGCGGGCAATCCTGCCACTGCATCACGGGCTCTGTCATTCCCCAGCGCAGAAGATGCAGCAGAATATCCCCGGTAAGGCGGGCATCATCGTCCCACGCATGCTCACGTGCCAACTCCATAAACACCTCTACCGCATCCTGGCGTTCCTCTTGCGAAGCAGGCAAAGCACCACTGATGACCGCCGCCCGCAACAGATTATCTCCCAATTCATCTTCATGCCCCAAGCGGGCAATGCTCATTTCATGCCGCAGACCCATCGCCTCGCCATATTCAAACAAAGCATCATCCTCACCCTCATAGTCGGCAAACAAGGTAAGCAGAGCACGTGTACTGAAGCCCCGCAATTCACGCTGGCAGATAACCAGGGGCCAGAGCTCACTGCGGTTGAGCACACGAGCCAGCTGGGAACAGGCCTTTTCCAGTTCCTGCACATTTCCCTGCTTTTCCAACACTGCCAGCATCAGCGTGAGGCGGTGCAAATGATGGGGCAACATGTACAGAGCTTTGGCCATGAGAGGATCCGGCATTCCCTCGCATGTAATCTGAAACTCATCGTCCTCCGGCAGATAACTGAGCGTCACACCGTCCTCTGCGAATCGCATCGCAATGCGATGGTACACCGGCGTCACCAGATCCCGGCGATTCGGGCGCACGCGCTCGCACTCACCAAGGGCAGAAGCCAGCACAAATCCGGTACCGCGGTGCTGTTTCACATCTGCTGTCAGTTTCTCAAACAATTTCAGCTCTTTCTGAAACTCAACCGGAATTGCGGCGCCTGCTTTCACCCCAAGCAAGGAATCATCCCACATGGGCAACTGCACAGCCGAAGCATCAGGCCAAGAGGGGTGAATCCTGCTGCGGGTCGAAACATTGACTGGCTTCCAGATACCCGCCACGCGGCGTCCCAGTGCCAGCAGACAGCGTGGAGCCAGTGGCAGCAACTCCTGTTCCAGATTTTTCACCTGCTGGCGCAGCGTCTTTTCATTTCCACCGGCCAATGCCGACAAGCAGCATTCCGGCACTTCCTGCCCCATGGTGCGGTAATGCTGAATACCGCGGTATTGCAGATAGCGGCGCAACGCATCCGGCTTGTGTTCCAGCAAATCATACCCAGTCAGGCGCATACAGCGCGCCAGCTGCACCGCTTTTGATGAATCACGCCAAAGCAGAGCATTGAGCGTCAGGTGTTCCCAATCATATCCCCCGGTCAGAAAACGCGGCACGCTGCCATTCAGGCTGCGTTCAGCTGATACAAAACCCGTCAAATGCGGGTAACGCACCGACATATCATATTCCATCTGAGACGAAAGGCGCACCTCTTTTCCGTTCCGGAACTCCTGCAGGTAAATGCGCGCAGCAGCACCCGCCACCCGGTACGCCCCATTCACATCGCACCATGCCTGCAAGCCGCGGCAGAGGATATCCAGCTCCGCGTGGTTGAGCTTTTTATCATGCTCCAGCATGCGGTAAATCTCCTGGATGAACTGTTCCTGGGGGGTCTTATCCCGCAGATGATTTCTCAATGAGATGATGAATTCCCGGCGAGGGGTCTGATTCAACCGGCGCAACCAATCCACATTCAGCCCCGGATAGCGGTAAATTTCCCTGAATTGTCTGAGAGGGGCCAGCGCCGAGAGCTTCTCCTTCGGCACGCTGGAAAGCAACATCTGCACCAGCTGAGTCACATGCGGCTGATTATCCACCAGTGCGCAGAATGCCTCCTCGTCATCCGGATCAGCTTTGATGCGCTCCACCATAGCCTGCGTATCAGTCACATGCCGACGGCAATATTCGCGCATGCGGGAACGCTGGTTCAGATCCAGGCCGGGGAACCACTCCACCGGGTGCACCTCTGCTGGCACAGGTTCGCGGCAATCCGGGAAAAGGTACAGGCGCAAATACTCATCAGCCCACGAGGGAAACACCAGAAATGCCAGGGCGGGTATAAGAGAAAACTTTTTCATCTACTTAAAAGGGAGTTACTTACTGTAAAAATTAAATTCATCCTGCCGGGCGTTAAACAAACGGTCGGCAAACACCGAGCCGCTGAGCATGCCTTTCTGCGCCCTCCGCTGGTAGGGGTTGCCATTCAACACATGGTGATAGAACACCGCATAATTAACCTGTTGCGTATTATGCAAAGTCGCGTTCCGGAGCCCGGCGGTGGCAGCTTCCGAGTGAAACGGATACTTGGTGTGTTCACTGACCACATTATAGGCATAGTACAAGCGCATGGTGTCTTCGTGGCACTTCGGGGAATACAGGCCGTTATCATCCGCATACATCAGCATGAAAACGAACTGCTTTCCCCAACGGTTCACCCATTCCGGATGTGCCTCCACATACTGCCGGAACGCCACATCGACCGCGCTTCCCCGACGGTTCAGATACATCACCACTATACCGACACGGTGCAATGCCGCATACAGCAAAGCATCATCCACGCTCGTCACGACTGGTAACACCGGCGCTTCCTCCGTTTTACAGGCCGCGTAGCGTTGCAGCATTTCCAGCGTGGCATTCGTCACCTTAAAGCGGTCATCCACCTGTACTCGAGCCTCTGTTGCCGTCATCGGTTTCAGATTCGTTTTAAGCGCATAGCAGTTTCCATTACTCAACACCAGGCGCACATAATACGAGTCGCGCAAGGGAACAACAGAAAGAATGCGCACCAGCTGCTTTCCCTCACGGTAGGTCTCAAAGCTCTCAAATGAATTGGCCTTTAACCAGGTACGCACCACATCCAGATCCGCATCTGACAAAGTGTAGGCAGCATACTCCAGACGCCGGCCGGTCGGCGTGCAGAGAATCACCGCAGCCTCATTTCCCCACTCACCTTGAATCCCCTGCAGCTTTGCCCGGAACGGCCGCTCACCAGCAGGAGTCCAGGTGCGTTCTTCCGAGGGCGTCAGAAACTGCGGAGGTGTAACCGTACCCTCCACGCAACGGAACTCTGCCGCCAGAGCCGCCCCCACGCATCCTATCAGCATCAACAAGTGCTTCATTTCGTATCCTCCTTCTTTTCGGGCAGATTAAAATAACAAGGCATCACCAGCACCGGGTCATAACTGCTGTTCCCATTCCCGGAACGCCCTGCATATACCAGACCATAAATGACCTGGCGGCCAGTGCTCGACAAACTGCTGAAGCGGAACTCCGCCGGCAGGTGCAACTCTCCAAACACCTCACGTGTAAACCGGTTCACAAATGCCGCATAGTCCTTTTCCTCCACAGTCGCAGGAATCTCAAAAGCCGTTTCAGGCGTGCGGCCATCGCCTTTTCCCAGGTCATGTTTTCTGCGGAAATCTTCCAGCCGCGCAGCGGCATCATTCCACAATTTATTCCCCTTCAGCTCAAGCCTTTTCTCATCCCATTCACCGGCGCGCATGTAAAAATATTCAGCCAACGCTGATCTGGAATAATAGGTGCCCAGAAAATCATCCTTCCGTAACAAAAAACGCTCTTCCAGATTTCCATTACCATGAAAACGATTGTTGCACAACTCATGCAGCGCCTGTTCATTTTGCTCGATGAGCTGGCGCAGATGCATAGCGGTCACCGGATTCTGCTGCAAACGCGCCACCACGGGCAGCACCTCATCATAAAGCTTCACGAAATCCGCCTCCAGCGCCCGCCAATGCGATACAGGTGCAATTTCCCGCAAAAGAGTAAACAGCTTCTCCACCTGTTTCAAATCCTGCACCTCTGCCGGTTGCAAAGCACCCACGACTTTTTCATCCTCGCGTTCGCAGATAGCCAGGAAAAGCTGAGTACTTCCCTGGCAGCCTTCCTTCAATTGTTTCTGGACAGTCTCATTATATTCAGCTACAGGAAGTAAGCCGAGCATCTGCACCAGCTGTCCCTCCTCATACAGTTGCTCCAGGGTCACGCCAGTGTCCATCATTGCCCGGGCTGCTTCTTTCACCTGTTTTTCAGCTTCGCTCACCTGCCGCACCTGCACCGCTGCAGCATCGGCCGCAGACTGAGAATTCGCTGCAGAAAGAGCATGTGTTGCAGCACGCAACTTCTCAGCCAACGGCACAATGCCGGCACGAAAAGCCTCAACACCTCCCAGTTGCTCCTGATTCATGGGCGGGATTTCCTGCCCGGGCTGCCCGGCGGCACATATCGCAGGTACCACCGCTACCCACATTGCAAAAATTTTATTCATACCAGTATCTGGACGCTTTTCCGTCTGTCCTTTATTGAGTTTAGCGATAATTTCATCAAAAAAACAGCTTTTTTTACCCTATTGACAACAAAGGGGAGGGTAAGTTAGACTGAAAGCATCGCAGAACAACCCACATTTTCGCTGAGCCTTGCCGGTGGACGGCTGGGCGTGGTGCCGGCAGGGGTATTTCATCCACCGCGGATCACACAGAGACACTGCAGATTTTTTGTTGACTTCTCTACTGAAAGATATTAAATTATCCACAAAAACAAATCAACATCACTTATCAGAATCTGATGTCGTTTTATACAAATGAAAGTCGGTATCAACCAGAGTTCAGACCAGATTGAGCAAAACTATGTGACCCGGAGAGAACTCCAGAGTCAGCGTAAATATATGCAGTTGCTGCAGCAGGTAGCCAATGGGGAAATGGTACGGCTGAAAGCTGGTGTCTATGTCAAACCGGATGCCCTCAGCGAACCGGTACCCGATATCACCCGAATCGTCCCCGGCGGCATACTCTGTCTGTTCAGCGCCTGGAGCCATCACGGACTCAGCATGCAGATTCCCACCAGCATCTGCGTAGCCGTCAAACGGGGAAGAAAACTAACACTCCCGACCTACCCGGAAATCACGCTCTACCGCATCAGCGATGCCTTTCTTCAACTTGGTGTCACGCAGGAATGCATCTGCGGCCATCTTCTCCCCATATATGACCTGGAGCGCAGCGTATGCGATGCCCTGCGATACCGGAACAAAATCGGGATGGAAACCTGCGCCGAAATACTACTCAATTATCTCAGGATGCCTGGACGAAATCTGGACAAGTTGCATCAATATGCCACCCGACTCCGGATCGACACCATTCTTTCCACCTACCTGCAAATTTCCCTGTAAGATGAAAAAAGTCGGCAACATAGGCAAATCAATCAGGACAAAACTGCTTACCAACGCCATGACCCATGGCGTAAACTACCAGGTGCTGCTCATACGCTACATACAGGAGCGCCTGCTATATCGATTATCACAGTCAGACCAGCGCCATCATTTCATCTTGAAAGGAGGAGCTCTTCTCTATGCTGTGAAAGATTTAAAATCCAGGCCTA